>NZ_LPVJ01000058.1 GCF_001516615.1 Ferroacidibacillus organovorans
GTTTTTCTTTTATATAACGACGCACATCCCAGACAGGGTGCGGGATAACGCGCCATTTTCGGGTGCGAAACTTGAGTATGTAACCTCAATCGGGTTGATATCGTCATACTGATAAAACAACCGTGAGGAGGACGTGCGATGAAGAGCTATCGTACACTCGTTTTCGCTACAGTGGTACTTACGCTCATGACGGTCAGTGGGTTTGTAGTAAATGCCGAAACCAAGCAGCAAGCTCAGACACCCGTGGTGAAGCACGTATCAACGCAAAAACACAGCTTCATCATGGTTCTTACATGATGTACAACTCGCTGAGCGAGCTAAAATGAACTTCGGAATAAACTACATTCTGAATTATGGCGAAACTGACAATCCATTCAGTCCGACAATGAATCAAGTTTGGTTTGGTATTCAGACCAATCAAAATAAAGATCCTTTCATTGGTTATTCATGGTCTGGCATGTTTAATGCCGTGAAAACACAGCCCTTGTCTCTCTCATCGATTAATGTGTTAGAACAAGTCAAACTAGCTGGCCATGCCGTTGGTGTCCTTGTACCGGCCACAAGTGATCCCATTGGAAACGGAAGTTATATCGCCTTTGCGAATGGGCAAGTCATTACAGCTGCCGACAAATCAGGAGAGCTATTCTACAGCGTATATCCAGTTAAAGGCATCACTGTACCATCAGCAATGAACCAATCTAGAACCACATCCGCCTCTCCCAATGAAAATAGCATGCATCCTTCCAGATTGATCACAAAAGACTATGCATCGAAAACCGCAGCATTATCAACGATTCATCAGCTTCAACTTGAAAGTATTGGACAGTTTATCCCGTCTGGTCACGTTATCAATCTGGGGTTTGGGATTAAAGCTCAATATTCAAAGAGCGGTCGCGATCCATTCTATTATCAATGGCAGTATGGTCGTTGGACGATCATAACGCAGTTTTGGGGAAAATCCATTACCCCTGCTACGCAGAGCGTCGCTAAGAGTATGGTCGCATATTTGCATGCGCATAGCCTTCCTACCCCGCAAACAAAAGGAATCATCATTGCAGTTCAGCCATTAACTTCGAAAAGTGCAAATGATTTGGATACCACCATTGCCTGGCAGGTAGGACGTCAAGTTTATGAAATTAACTCAAGTTTCGCACCCTTAAAATAGGTTGAAACCCTTGCCCAGTATGGATTTCTGAGCATGATACAAGTAAAAACACCCTCGTATCTGGTAAAATGGTGTTGTCGAAACAACCAATTGACCGAAAGCGAGAGTGTTTCTTCTATGGTACGACAAGTCCCTTCCTTTGAGCAACTCCCATCCTCTGTGGCATCCTTTTTCAAGGAATATCGGTTAGCCAGTCTTTTGAAACAATCACGGGTGACCAAGCAAGCTGGGATTCCTGCGAATCGTCTCTTTACGTTTCTCTTGACCCTCGTCTTTTCTGGTCGCAGCCTCTCTTGGAATTTGGATCCACAGCGTGAAACAGGATTTTGCAAGGATACCGTCTACCGATTTCTCAATGCGTCTACCCACAATTGGCGTCGTTTCCTACTCTTGCTGGCACAGTCGGTCGTTGCGCGAATGCAACTGCTGACGTCCAAGGATCGAACCGAGGTGCTCATCGTGGATGACTCCTTATATAACCGCAATCGGAGCAAGAACGTCGAGCTGTTGGCACGAGTCTATGATCATGCGTCCCATCGTTTTGTACGCGGATTTCGAATGCTGACCCTTGGCTGGTCGGACGGAAACTCCTTTGTTCCGCTTGCCTTTTCCTTACTCAGCTCCGAGAAGACCGAAAATCGTATTCAAGGCATGGATTCATCAGCAGATCGAAGAACCTCAGGTTATCGCCGCCGCCGCGAGAGTATCCTCAAGGCGACGGTTGTCCTCTTTGATCTTCTGGCGCAGGCAAAAGCGGCGGGTATCAAGACCCGGACCCTCCTGTTCGACAGCTGGTTTGCCTTTCCGTCCACGATCGTTCGTGCAGTGGGTGAAGAGATGACGGTGATTTGCATGCTCAAAGCCATGAAGACCGTCACTTATTCCGTACAGGGAAAGCGACTTACCCTTGCGCAGATCTATGCCCTTGTGAAAAACGGAGGGGACGTGCGAAGATCCTCGCATCCATTGAAGTCGAGGTGGGACAAAACGAACATGGACAAGGTGTGCCCGCGAAGATCGTTTTCGTCCGTGATCGCAATCGATCGAAGCAATGGTTGGCATTGCTGTGCACAGATGTCACGTTGTCAGACGAAGAAGTGATTCGACTATATGGGAAACGCTGGAATATCGAGGTGTTTTTCAAGGTACTTAAGTCACAACTCCGCTTGGCTCGAGAACTGCAAGGACGATCTTATGATGCGATGGTCGCACACACGACGATCGTCTTTACGCGCTATCTTCTTCTGGCAGTAGAAACGCGCAATGAACAGGATCCGCGTACCCTTGGTGCGCTCTTTCTCGCGATGTGTGATGAAATGACAGATCTTCGTTACGCCGAAGCCATCGCTCGATTGCTCCAATTTTTCACTCGAGTAACGGAGGGTGTCGCTTCGGAAGAATCAAAGGAAATTGAGGTGGGCCGTACAACACTTTATTGCCAGTTTGCCCAGTACGATCAAGGCAAGAATAGCTGCTTAAGGGTGCGAAACTTGAGTTAAATTCGTTCTCTCCGTGACGCGCTATTACTGTCTTCTTTAAATCGTGTTCTTTGCTAAACCAATACTTAAATTGACCAAAGGTAGGAATATTCGTGTCTGGCACTAAATATTTACCATTTGCCTCATGTAATGTAAAAAACTTCTGAATCATTTTGTCGTACGTGCGTTTTAATGGAATCTTCATTTTACTGTCATAGTACATGGAGATTGATACTTTAAAAATAGATTTAATCTCCTCAGTAACATTAACACCAGGAACCTCATTATTATGTTTAAAAACTCTAGATGGCCTACCTCGTTTAATTCCATCACCCTTAGCGATTCTTTCTTTGCCTCGTCCTCCACTTCGATGATAGTTTGGTAAAAGGGCATATTTTGTCTTACCACCGATCCAATACCTTCTCATAAATTTATAAAGGGTCATTTTATGAATACCTAACTCTTTTACCTTATTATTGACGAGCATCCCTCGATAATTTCTGTCATAGATTTGAGGTTCATTTTGAACTAAGGATTCGATAATTCTCCAATTATTTTCCATGTGAACAGAATGTTTCAATACATAGTCTGAGTTAGGGGAAAACATGCGCATAAATGGATCGACAGGTCGAATTACCATACGCTTCTCTTTAAGTGCAAGTTCGATTTCTAACGTGGATCTCCACGCAGGAAAAGCATTAGAATCAGTAAGTGAGATAATAACAATTTTCTCGTTTTTCCCATCTATCCAAAGGATACGCTCTATACTATCCAGCGAGTCATTCTCATCTAACCATTCCAATACTGAATTAACCATTAAAATGGTCATTGCGCTTGTTCACCCACTTTATTTAACATAGTAGATGATCTTTGAATTTCGATTTTATTACTCGGCTCAAACAGAACTTCCATATCAACGACCCAATTCTTTGTTGCAACTAAATGTCTTACAAACCATAAACATGTACCTGGTTGGAACCCCAAACGTTTATCAATATTCAAGGCGCACATCGATAGGCTATTTGCTGATGTCTGTATTTCTTGGAATAATTCCGATTCAACCTGAAAAAACAAACTTTGAGGAATAGGAGCGTGTTCACTCTTTTCTAAGCAAGACAAAAAATACTCGGCGTTTTTCGCGAAGTTAATAGATATTTGCTGCTCAGTAACGATACCCCAATCGATATCGATTTCTTTCCAGTATAATCGCTCAATTTCTAATTTCTCCATCGTGCGCACCGAGTTCAATTGATTAGCGGGTTTGACGCTTCTTGCAATTTTTCGTACATCACCATCACCACGAATATCAATGATAAAATCGGTGGACATTGGATACCACTCTTTAGAAATTTGATCTTGTGGATGTTTAACGCCAATACGTTCAGCGATTTTTAGTGTCTCTTCAAGAGGGAGAATTCGCTGGGTCTCAACTTTCTGAACAGAATTAGACCACAAAACACTATAACAGTAATGCCTTTCCAATCCAGAAAGTAAATTAAGTACCTCCGAAGGATCTACACCGCTAATGCGGCTCGATAATCCCTTCGAAGGCACATCACGTACAGTCAAGTTCAATTTGGATTTAGATATACGACTCGAACGTCGCGGCACTGGTTACGCTCCCTAAAGGCATTTGTAACCATTATAGCCTAACAAGACAACGAGTATACATCTTTATTTCCAGGTATCGAACTTTATTTTCGAGTACACAACTTTATTTTTCAGTATACAACTTTATTTTTCGCCAACAGCAGTTCCTGCTTGTCGCCTGTCTGTTATTCCACCGTGACGCTTTTCGCTAGATTTCTCGGCTTGTCGACGTCATTGCCGCGCGCAATCGACGCATAGTACGCCAGCAGTTGAAGCGGTGCAACCAGAAGCACCGGCGCCAAAAAGGGCAGCGTGTGCGGCACATAGAGGACGCGATCCACGCTTTTTTCAATCTCCTCGTCCCCTACCCAGGCGAGCGCCAGGACGTGTGCGTCGCGCGCCTTTACTTCCTTAATGTTGCTGACCGTTTTCTCATAGAGTTCATCCTGTGTCACGAGTGCGATAACCGGGACACCTTCTGTAATCAGCGCAAGTGTGCCGTGTTTCAATTCGCCCGCCGGGTACGCCTCCGCATGAATGTACGAAATCTCCTTGTACTTGAGCGCACCTTCGAGAGCCACTGCAAAATCAAGCCCCCGCCCGAGAAAAAACGCGTCATCCCAAGATGAGAAATCGCGCGCAATCGTCTCGATCGCCGGCGCCGTTTTCAAGACTTCGTCAATCTTTAACGGCAGTTCAAGAATTGCGTTCATTAGCTTTGCGCGCTCATCTGAGGCGATCGTTCCCTTGATCTGCCCAAGATAGGCCGCAAACAGGTAGAGCGCGATCAACTGCGTCGTGTACGCCTTTGTTGAAGCGACAGAAATCTCAGGCCCCGCCCACGTGACGAGAACGTGATCCGCCTCCCGCGCCGCTGAACTGCCGACCACGTTCGTGATCGCCATGACACGATTGCCGGCCATCTTCGCATTGCGAAGCGCAGCCAGCGTATCGGCCGTCTCCCCGGATTGCGAGATGACAAGGATCAACGTGCGATCCGTCACAATCGGGTTGCGATAGCGATACTCCGACGCGATCTCAACATCTACCGGAATGCGTGCGAGCGTTTCAATCGCAACTTTACCGACCAGTCCCGCGTGGTACGACGTGCCGCACGCGACAATGTGGATGCGATCTATCGACCTTACGACTTCCTCGCTTAAGTCAAGCTCGCCAAGCGTCACCGCAGACCCGTCTTCCGCAATCCGCCCGCTGAGCGTGTCACGCACCGCTTTGGGCTGCTCGTGAATCTCCTTGAGCATAAAATGCTCATAGCCACCCTTTTCCGCGGCAACCGCATCCCAAGTCACTTTGAAGATCTCTTTTCCAATCGGATTCCCCGCGAGATCGTAGCATAACACGCGATCCGATTGTAAAACGGCAAGCTCTCCGTCACCAAGAATATACACATCCCGCGTGTATTCAAGGAGTGCGGGGATGTCAGACGCCAAGAATTGTTCCCCGTCACCAAGGCCGATGACCAATGGCGACTGTTTGCGAACCGCAATAAGCGTCCCCGGTTCATCCTTCGCCATGATCGCAAGGGCGTACGCCCCGCGCAAGTTTGGCAGCACCGCAAGCACGGTCGAAAAGAGCTCGCCCGTCCACGCTTCTTCCAAGAGATGCGCCACAATCTCGGTGTCCGTTTCCGACGCGAACGAATGCCCGCTTTCTAGCAATTGATCGCGAAGTGTCTGGTAATTTTCGATGATCCCGTTGTGCACGACGACAAACGCCCGCGAGCAATCCGCGTGCGGATGCGCATTCTCATTCGAGGGGCGCCCGTGCGTCGCCCACCGCGTGTGACCGATTCCTTGATTTCCGCGTACAGGGTGCGCAATAAGCGCGTCACCAAGCACCGCGAGTCTGCCTACCGACTTTTCCACACGCACCTCGCCATCTTCAAAAATCGCCACACCTGCCGAGTCATACCCGCGATACTCCAGCTTTTCAAGTCCCGACAAAAGAACGTCCTGCGCTTGCCGACGTCCGACATAACCGACAATTCCACACATTGAAAGAAACCTCCCCACGCGGCTCATGCGCGTTTTTGGAAATGACAAATCCGGGCTCCGTCACCCGCCTTTATTTCGTTCGCGCGAGAAGCGCATACGCGCTTCTGATTCTGACCAAGATCTGTCAGGCAAGTCGCCTTGCCGTTTTCTCATTGATCTTCGCGGTGCGAATCAACACCGGGAGGCACCCGCCGAGTCCTTCGCCAACCTCCACCGCGTCAACTGGAGCACACATCTCGTTCCGTCCTGCCCAGTCCTGGCGCTTGCGACCATTTCTTCTCATGTGCGTGCGCAATCCTCTTCTAAACGCATTCCCCCTTTGCTGCACAAATGATGGACACGTAAAACGAGGCGAATCCGCCACGTCTTACGCTGTCTCAAGTTCCCGCCGAATCACATCGACAATCCGCTCCACCTGCGCGCGCACCTGCTCCTCTTGCGGTCCCTCCGCCATCACGCGCACAAGCGACTCTGTGCCCGACTCGCGAACTAACAGACGACCATTCTCGCCAATCTCACTCTCGATCTCGCGAATAACCCTGAGAATCGAATCATTCGTTTTCCACGCCGTCTTGTCTTTGACGCGCACATTGACGAGCACCTGTGGATACGATTGCATAATCGCGGCCAATTCCTTAAGCGTTTTTTTCTCCTGCGCCATCACATCAAGCAACTGCAGTGCAGAAAGCATACCGTCACCCGTCGTCGTCAAATCGAGAAAAATCATATGCCCCGACTGTTCTCCACCGAGCGAAAAATGGCCTTCTCGCATCGCCTCCATCACATAGCGATCGCCTACAGCCGTTCGCACGAGACGAATTCCCAACTCCTGTGCCGCACGCACAAAACCGACATTGCTCATCACCGTTGTCACAAGGGTATCATCATGCAGTCGACCACATTTTTTCATGTGTTGCGCACAAATCAGCATGATGCGGTCCCCGTCCACGATCTCTCCGCTCGCATCCACCGCGATCAAGCGATCCGCGTCACCGTCAAACGCCAAACCGATATCAGCCTTCAATTCCTTCACCGTTTGCGCAAGCTTCTCCGGGTGCGTCGATCCACACGCGACATTGATGTTGACGCCGTTTGGCTCAACCGACAAGAGTGTCACCCGCGCGCCGCGCGCCGCAAAAAGCGTCTTTGCGAGTTCATACGCCGCGCCGTTTGCCGCATCCACAACCACATGAAGCCCTTTCAAATCCGCCTTCAGTGTTGACAAGAGAAAATCGCGATAGCGAAACGCCTCATCGTGACGCTCATACACCCGCCCAATCTGCTCGCGCTGCGGCCGATCTTCCGCTTCTTTGCGCTCCATTCTACGTTCGATCTCGTCTTCTTGTGCGTCGAGGAGTTTAAACCCGTCGGCACCAAAAAACTTGATCCCGTTGTCCTCAAATGGATTGTGTGAAGCAGAGATCATCACACCCGCGCACGCATCCGAGTGTTTTGTCAAATAGGCGACGCCCGGCGTAGGCAGGACTCCCAGGCGAACGGCGTCGACACCTGCCGCCGTGATTCCCGCAATCAGAGCGAACTCAAGCATATCGCCAGAGATCCTCGTGTCTTTCCCGACCATCACGCGCGGCCGTCCCGCACACTGCTGTTTTAACACAAGCGCTGCTGCAAACCCTAGAGAAAATGCAAGTTCCGGTGTCAATCCCACATTTGCAACCCCGCGAACACCATCTGTGCCAAAAAGTCGACTCACGCTGTTTCCTGACCCCACAATCACTTGAATCCTCGTTTATTTAGCCCATTCTCCCACACCATGCACAGTCTTTCAAGCCGTGCGAGATGATTGGTAGATTTTGGGCCTTGCCCATTCAAGGCAAAGCCTGCACATTGACGACACTGTGAGAGACCGATTGAGCCACCCAGGGCGAAGGAACGCTCACCGTCACGGTTTCGCGTGACGATTGTCCGGCCGCAAGGCCCTGCACCTGCACAGACGCCTCAAGATCTTGCGCCGTGAGCGCGGGGGATTGTGGACCAAACACAGTTACGTCTACCCACCCTGCCGAGAGCTTATAGTGCCCATGCGGCGTGGCGCCGCGAATGACGATTGGAACGTGCTGAACAACCGTTCGCACACCTGGAACGACCGTCACCGTCACGTTCGCCGTCACACTCGACAGATGAGCTCCCGCTACAGGAATGGGAATCGTCTTCGTGATCGTCGACGTCTGCTGAAGTCCCGTCACATTGATCGGCGAAAGCGCGATCGGAGAAAGATTCACAAGCGCCGAAGAGGCGCCCGTCACCTGAATCACGCGCGGCAGCACCTGCACGGATGCCACGTAATAAGGCGAGGCTGGAATGCCAAAGGTGCTCGCGACAAGCGGCACAGAGACCGATGTCTGGCGAAAAGGAACCGTCACGAGCGTCGAGGCTGGTGAGCACTTTACGCCGCCTACGGTTGCTCCCTGTTGATTCACGGGCGCCCATGTGACGTGTGCCACAAAGGTTGAACCACGGTTCACGACAGAGATGTTCCCCACCACCGCTCGCACGCGGCGCACATTCACATCGGGCCCGCGCACAATGACCTGCGGGATCCCCGCATGCACCCTCGCCAACTGTGCGCCAATGCTCATCGTCCCCTGAAAATGCAACGTCGGCTTAAATGCTCGATCGATCACGGGGCGCAGATCAAGCGTGACATGCTTTACTTGCGGCGTGTATGTGGTCGCATGCGTCGGCAGATTGATCATCGTGACAGGCAGTTCGTGACGCCCGGCTTCAAACCGCGCGCATTGACAACCGCCTGTAAATTCCCGTAAGCAACCTGCACAGACGCCACACTCAAGAGGCCGCCTGAGACCGACACGTCGGTCTTGACCGGATTCTGGCCGAGCACCGCCATACCAGGGCTTATCCGAGCGTGAATTGGAATGCCGTGAAGAACAGCTGTCGTCGTCGTGAGTGCGGCCGGTGAGATCGACTGCGTCGAAGAAGACTGCACCACGTACCAGAGCATGACCGCCAAGAGTACGCTGACGAGTCGCGCCGTGAGATTGCTCTGCAAAAAATCGCTCGCTTTTTTCATGCGCGTTCACCTTTTCGAGCAAAGAGTCGGAAAGGCCGTTGGTTGCGCATCGTTCCATAAACTTCGTTGAGTCGCTCCGTCAATTCGCGCTCATCCAATCCCCGCCTTAGAATGCCGCCCTCAGAGATCGAGATTTGCCCCGTTTCCTCCGAAACAATGATCGCGACGGCATCCGACTGTTCCGTCACGCCGATCCCTGCGCGGTGACGTGTGCCAAGCTCTTTTAAAATCGCGTCACTGTCGCTTAGTGGCAAAAAGCAACTCGCGGCAAGAACCCGCTCACCGCGCAAAATCGCCGCGCCATCATGAAGCGGCGTATTCGGAATAAACGTGTTGATCAAAAGTTCTGCGCTGAGCAAGCCTTGTATGGCAATGCCCGTCTGGACATACTCATTGAGTCCCGTGTTCCGCTCTAAAACCAGCAACGCACCGATCCGGTTTTTCGAGAACACCCTCGTCGCCGCGACCAGTTCCTGCACGACATGTGCAGTGTCACCTGTCCCTTGCCAATTCAGGCGCAACTGAAAAAGGCTCGCCCGCCCCAACTGTTCGAGTCCACGGCGCAATTCAGGCTGAAACACGACAGGAATCGCGAAGAGTCCTACCGTGAGCGTCTGTGTCAGAAGCCAGTTGAGCGCTTGTAGATGGAACACGCGACTCAGGCCAAGCGCCACAAAAAGCACGATCAAACCTTTGAGCAGTTGAACCGCGCGCGTTCCGCGTATCAAGAGAATCACACGGTAAAACACGTACGATACAATCGCAATATCAAGAACATCAAAAATGTACTTGTTCAAAAGAATCAGCAGAGAAGGCATGCACTCACATCAGCTTTCCACGATCTACCGTGCCATACAGAGGACGTTTCTGGATCGCCGTCTGCACGCGTTTCATGATCCGCTCATGAAGCGAACTCGGCGCCGAGAGTTGCGCCATACTCCGCAATCCTCTCTCCACTTCCTTCAATTGATCCAGATGCGCGGCGCAGTGGGCGCAGGTCACGCGATGATGATGCGCGTTCTTTACATGAGGGTGATGGTCATCGCCATCCAGGTGAAAATGCAGCGTTTGCTTTGCTTCCTCACACGTCACAAGGATTCCCTCTTTCACGATACGGGTACATCCGCAAATTGCTCTTTCATGGCTTCCCGACCGCGGTGAATCCGCGTTTTCACCGTCGTGACAGGAACGTGCAAAATATCGCCGATCTCCTGAAGAGACAATTCCTGAATGTATTTTAGAATAAGAACCGTCCGATAGGTAACAGGCAACGCATTTAGGGCGCGCTGAACATCGGCGCAACGCTCCGTCTGCAAGACGGAGTCAAGCGGATCCTTTTCATCGCCTGCGAGACGCTCATAGCCTTCTTTGAATCCGTCTTCTCCATCATCAACATCAAGCGATTGATGTGGGCGTCGTTTGCGCAAACTGTCGATGCACACATTTGTCGCAATGCGGTAAATCCACGTCGAGAATTGATACGTCTCGTCATAGCGCGGCAAGTTTGTATAGACGCGCAAAAACGTCTCTTGCACCGCATCTTCCGCTTCAGTTCGATTTCCAAGCATTCGAAAGGCCATCGTGAACAAACGATTCTCGTAGGCGTTGACAATCTTCTCAAACGCCGCGACATCTCCCATTTGCGCTTCTTCAAGCACGCTTCGCGCGACGTGGTCCATCCGCGACCCCCATCAATCTTTGGTAATCAAAACATTCTACTCTATTATACATCGCAATCGTCGAGCGTGCCGCACGGATTTCTAAGAATGCGCTGAGAAGTTTAGCGCTGCCCGCCATTTCCCGCCACACCGCCGCGTTTTCGCGACCGCCCGCCACCGCGCACTTCACGTGCGTGATGTTCCTTTCGCTTCTTCGTTGACACAAGCTCCTCGCGAGCTCTCTTCTTATATACGTGAAAGATGGCCTCCGCGATGCGCGCATGTCCAAGGTCGTTCGGATGAATCGGATTTTTGATCAAACGATAGTCTTCAAGCGCCCCGCGCCGATATCCTTTGACAAGTTCTGACTCTTGCCCCTGATAGGAATCGTCAATCCTTACAAGCTCACACGAGCACTCTGTTGCGAGTCGCGCGAGCATTTCGTTATAATCGCCAACACCTCGCGCGGCGAGATCGCTGTTTGGAAATGGATTATAGATCGTGCATAAAAGCAAGATGGTGTGCCTACTTGGCTTCGCCTTTACGAGAATCTCGCGCACGACGGGAATCACATTCGTCTCCAGGCGGCGGCGTCCTTCTTCAGGATCGTTCAAGTACCACGGAAGAACGCGTAAAAGATCATTCCCCCCGATCATCACCGTCGTGAGTGCAGACTCAGCCAAGATGCACGGCGGAATCTTTTCCATGCTTGCAAGCAACTGCAGGGCAGTATACCCCGGTTTTGCATTCACATATGCATGCGTCGCGCGGAACTTATTCAACTTCTCTGTCAATTGGTCAACGTAGCGCAAGGACGGCTTGCTCGAATCATAGCCGTGCGTAATGGAGTCTCCCAACGCAACATAGATCATCGCGAATCACCTGGTGGTTAATTTATTCTCCCACCAATCCATTCACGCTGACCCGCATCCGTCACAGCATACGCTGAGTGGGCATGCGTCACGATTTCATCTGCCGCCTTCTCAAGATCCTCGCCATTCACCTCGTGAAATGGGCGCTCATACGATTTCATCGCGTGTTCATAGCGCGGATCATAGTAGTCGGTGAGAAGCGCTACGATCAGGCTGTGCCAGTCGCGCGCGAGAAGCGCGTCATTCACCCGCGCGCGAAACTCAGGTGAAAACCTCCGCTCGATCCGCGCAACCGCGCGTTCTACTGCGCCGACAAAGGCGGCCTCATCCTTCAACTGGTATTGCAGTAGCGTTCTCTCCACCCGCGTTTTTAGCGACGCAAAAAGCAGGAGATTGTCACCGCGCAGTTTTGCTTCGTAGAGAAAATCCGGCATGTTCACGTGGCCGATGCGCTTGCTCTCCGCCTCGATGATCAAATACGGCGCGTCTTGAAGCCGCCGCAGCGCTTCGTACAGCCGTCCGTCAAATTCCCGCTGATTCGCTGTTTTAAGGCCGATCCCGCCGAACACCGATCCACGATGCCCCGCGAAATCCTCCAGGTCAAGCACCGGTTCCCCGCGCCTTTTTAGAAGCTGCAAAAGCAAGCTTTTGCCTACACCAGTCATACCGTGAATCACGAGCAGAGGAGGCAGCTTGTCCGCGCGCATGCTGGCAAGCTGCCCTGTAACGTGTGCGCGATAAGCGCGATACCCGCCAGTCAGCCGCACGGCAGGAATGGCCATCAGTCCCAAAACGGTCGCCACCGACTGGCTGCGCATCCCTCCGCGCCAACAGTAGATCGCGGGGATTCGATCGCCCGCCTGCCCCCGAATCCTGCGCACAAGCTCCGGCAACTTCTGCGAGGCGATCTCAAGCCCGCGCTCTCGAGCGCGCTCTGGCCCAACCTGCTTATACAGCGTCCCAATCTCTGCGCGCTCCTCATTGTCAAACAGCGGAATGGACACAGCACCTGGAATGTGCGACTCTTCATACTCCCCTTCCGAGCGAACATCAATCCATAACACATCCTCCCGCCGCTCGAGTTGCGCGAACGTCTGATCCATTTCCACCCGTTTCACCCTCCAAATTTCCCCAAAGCCCACGCGGCAAGACTCAGCCTCTCTCGCCCTCGCGTCAAATGACGGTAAGTCCAAGCAGTGAGGATAAAAGCTCAACCGCCATCTTTCCCGTACGGTTCTCCGAATCGAGGATTGGATTGACCTCCACCACATCGACAGATGTCACACAACCGGCAGATGCGAGCAATTCCATGGCAAGATGCCCCTCGCGATACGTGAATCCTCCGTGCACGGGTGTACCGACGCCCGGCGCGTACATTGGATCAAGCGCGTCAAGATCCACACTGAGATGGACGCCACTCGTTCCGTTTGTGGCAATCTCGATTGCGCGCCTCATGATCGAACTGATACCTTGCTCATCCACATCCGCCATCGTAAAAACGTTGATCCCGCTTCTGGCGATCAACTCGCGCTCAAGTGGATCAATCGATCGCGCGCCGACAAGCGCCACGCGCTCAGGCTTGAGTTTTGGAAAAAGCGACCCAATCCGCGTCAGATCGTCATGTCCATAGCCCAGTGAGGCGGCGAGTGGCATGCCGTGAATATTCCCGCTTGGTGTCGTCTCATCCGTGTTCATGTCACCATGCGCGTCAAACCAGATGCATCCCATCTCACCTTTGAGCGCCTCGGCCGCCCCCGCCACACTGCCGATGGCGAGACTGTGATCGCCGCCAAGCACGATGGGAAACGCGTTTTCCGCCATGACCTGCGCCACCATACTGCGCAATTCATCACAAACCGCGCGCACTTGCGTAAGGTACTTTAGCTTCACATCACCCTGCACCCGCGACTCCGGCTGAGCCACCGAGAGATTACCGAGATCTTTGATTTCATAGCCAAGCGCCTCAAGTTTCTCTGACAGTCCCGCATAGCGAATGGCGCTTGGCCCCATGTCCACACCACGCCGCCCCTGTCCCAGGTCAGATGGAACACCGATCACACGCAATGATTTTCGAGTTTTTGTCATTCGTTTCAACACTCCCTAAACGTATGGTACCATAAGGAATCAAACTGACGGGCACTCCCGCAGGAAAGGGGCCATCTTTCATGAACGACACACCTCTATCCATGGATGCAGAACTCTTCATTCTGTCGTGGGCTAAGCTCCAGTACGCCACACTGCTCAATCCCACAGACGAAATCACGCTCGACGCAAAGCGCGACGTCGCGGAGCGCTTGCAGCGCGATTTTTCCATCACAGAATTGCAACTGCTCGCGCGCGCTGAGTCCTTTTATACCGTTTCCTTTAAAGAGCGCGAAGAAACGGGGTTTCTCCAATTTTCCACAGATGAGATCGAAAGTTTGATCTGAGGAAGCAGGCTTTATCCGCCAATCGCCATTCGCAAAAGGATTGGCGTAACGCCAGCTTCAATAAAAGCTGCGACCAAAAGAAGCACAGCGACAATAAGCAACACCATCCACACATCCTTGCGCAAATACGCCCACATCCCCGGCTGACCCGCGCGTGCAAAGTCTCCAGACTCTGCGGCCCCTCGATAACCCGCAAATTTATGCGTCAGCGACGGCTTCCCTGCACGGGCGATGGTCTGAAACTCTGTAGCCCCGATGCGCAAGCCGTACGCGCTCGCGAGAAGATAAGCCGGAATCTCGAAGATCCCGTGTGGAAGAATTCCTGCGAGTATCGCCAATCCCAAATTGATGTGAATCTTTGCCGTGAGCGTCGCCAGGACATACCCAACGAGCGCACCGTTTGCGATGACCACTAAAAAAGGAATGATTCCAAAGATCAATCCGCCCACCATCATGACGAGACTCACCCTGATATTGTTATAAAAAAGGGCGAGCGCCGTAGCCAGCACACTCTCGTGCCTTAGCGTCACAGCCTCTTTTTTAAGCCCGTGCATCATGGGTGTCAAAACGGCCGTGAGTGATGATGCATGCGTGCCGCCAAGCCAGGCGCCAAGCAAAAAGAGGACGAGCGCGACAATAAAATAACTGCGGTATCTCTTTACCATTATGATTTCCCCTCTCGTGTATGCCGAATCGTTCCATCGCACAAACTGAGAAACGAATCGAATGAATGGAGGTGCTCCATCATCAAATCCTTTCGCACACAAACCGCGAAACGTGCCGCGCGGATTGGCACAGCACTATTGCTGACCGCGCTCACGTTTGGTTCATCCTACGTAACGTACGCAAAGACCAAAGTTGAAGCGCCTTTATCAAAGACCCCGGAAGCGATCTACAAGGTGCAAACCAATCAAAAGGTCGTTGCACTCACGTTCGATATCTCGTGGGGTGAGAAGTCGCCAGGGCCTATTCTCGATATCTTAGCCCAAAAACACGTCGATAAGGCAACCTTTTTCCTATCTGGACCATGGGTTCTTCATCATCAGGAGATTGCCAAGCGCATTAAATCCATGGGTTATGAGATCGGCAGCCACGGTTATATGCACAAAAATTACTCCGAATTCAGCGATGGATGGATTCGTGAACAAGTGCAAAAGGCGGACGCGAGCCTGCAGGAAGTCTTGAACGTGAAGACTCGCTTGATCCGGACGCCAAACGGCGATTTTAACAAGAAGGTTCTGGCGACACTGCACAGCATGGGATACAGCACGATTCAGTGGAACACAGACTCACTAGACTGGATGAATCCCGGCGTCGAGGCGATCAAAAATCGCGTGCTGACTCGCGTCGTGCCAGGCGACATCATTTTGATGCATGCGAGCGACTCTTGCAAGCAGACCCATCTGGCCTTGCCTGGCGTGATTGATGGCCTGCGCGAAAAAGGCTACCGCTTTGCGACCGTAACCGAACTGGTAAAGGGCGCGGCGACGCACTCCACCGTTCAGTGACATCTTCTTAAAAATCACCCTTGCTGAAGAAAGAAGGTGAATCATGATGAAATCAGCAAAAAACACCGTACACTTCTGGTTGATCGGACTTGGGTTGACCGCTGCGCTTGCGGGTTGCGGACTGGGCGGTTCGACTTCCGCAGAAGTGTCAAATGTTTCATCGCAGGGAGGATCTTCTTCACAAGGACAGGATGGACAAACGGCGGGCCAAGGAGGGTCGCCGGGGTCAACTGGCAAGCCAGGTCAGATGAGCAGTGGAACGGCATACCCTGACCTGAAAGCGATGGTGCTTGACATCCTTCACAGCAAAGAGGGAATGGCCACACTTCGCGATACCATGACGAGCCCCGAATTCAAACGGCTCTCCGTGGTTACACAGGCTGACATCAGTTCGGCCGTAGAAAAAACACTTCAACAGGGCAAGAACAAGAATCTGCTGACCGAACAGATGAAAGACCCGCAATTTGCCGCAGCCGTTGTCAATGCTTCAAAGGAGCAATTGACAAGCGTGCAAAAACAATTGATGACCGATCCAGCGTATCAAAAGGATCTGCTCGCCCTCATGAAGTCGCCCGAGTATCAAAAAATGCAGTTTGATCTTCTGAAGACGCCTGAGTACCGAAAAGAAATCATGATGATTATGACGGAGGCGCTTCAATTGCCCACCTTTCGACTGCTCTTTCAGGATAGTATGAAGGAGGCGGTAAAGCAGGCGGGAGGCGGCGATAAGGAGAAAATCGGGAAAACCCAGGGAACGTCTGCAAAAGGGCAGTCGGGAAAAGGGGATCAAGAGGGCAGTCAAAAAGACAAGCAGAGTGACTCCTCAAACGGTGAAAACGAGAACAGCGGCGGGTCATCATCATAAAAAGGTTCGCAGGATTCATGCCTGCGAACCTTTTTCACCTCAGGGGAAACATCCCATTCTATTCCACAAGTGCCGCTGATCGTCCCCCGCGCTGTGCCAATTCGAGTGGAGGTTTCTTTTTCCCGATAAAAAGCACGGACAAAAAACCCAAAACGGAAATGATCGCCGCGACGACAAACGCTGCCTGTGTGCCATGCTCAAAAGCGATTTGTTGGAGTTCTCCGACAAGTGAGGTCAACTGCGTCGAGCTTGTGATACCAAAAACGGAAGGGATTCCCGTCAAATTGATTTGTGATAGATTGTGAAGGCTCAAACGCTGAAGATACGTAATCAAATTTGACGTAGACTGGGATTGCATCACTGTACTGAGATACGCAGTCCCAATCGACCCTGCGACATTTCTCATCGTATTTTGAAGTGCGGTCGCCCGACTGACCATGTCCCTTGGCACATCGTTCATGCCTGCCGTGGAAAGCGGCATCATGGAAAGTCCCATACCCGCCTGGCGGAACATATAGACAAGCAGGATCGTGCCAAACGTCCAATTGAGGTTAATGCCCATCAAAAGTATGGATCCAACAAGCATGATCGCCAAGCCAATAATGCCAAGCGGCCGCGCGCCGATACGATCAAACAAAACGCCGGAAATCGGCATAAGCACACCTGTCACAATCGCACCAGGCAGTGTCAGAAGCCCCGTCTCAAGCGGTGTAAAGCCGAGACTGTTTTGCAAAAATACTGGAAGGATAAAAAGTGCCCCAAGCATGGATATGCTCAGCAAACTGGATGTGATGATCGAGACGAGGAACACCTTGCGCTTGAAGAGACGCAGATCGAGCATCGGATTTTTTGCCGTAAGTTCAATTGCCACAAAAAATGCCAGCAAGATGATGCCAACGGTCAAAAAGGAAAGGATGGTGATGGATCCCCAGCCGTCGGCAGGCGCTTCAGAGAGCGCGTAGAGCACACAAAAGAATCCGCCAAGTGATGTGAGAAACCCAGCGATGTCAAGGCGCTCTGTCGAGCGCGCAGGCATTTTGGGGATCGATGCGGTGACCATGAAGAAGCTCAAGAAGCCAATCGGCACGTTGATATAGAAAATCAGCCGCCAATTGAGATACTCCACAAAGTACCCGCTCAGTGTAGGGCCAAGCGCTGGCGCGAACATGAGCGCGATGCCCCAGATCCCCATGATGGTGCCGCGACGTTCTGGTTTTGACATGCTAAAGAGAATCGTCATCGAAACAGGCATCAGCATCGCTCCGCCAATCGCCTGAAGCACGCGAAAAACAATGATCGACTGCGTGCTCCACGACAATCCACAAAGCGCCGATCCCAAGGTAAAGATGCCAAGCGCCAGAAGATAGATCCGCTTCTGGCCAAAGCGATCGCCGAGATAGCCACTCACGGGTGTGAGCATCCCTGTCACGAGCAGGTATGCCGTGATGACCCACTCAATCTCATTCTGAGTCGCTGAAAACACCGACATCATCTTTGGGATGGCGACGTTCACGACGGTATTGTCAAGAATCGCCATGAAAACGCCGAACACGACACTGATGAGGGCGAGCGGACTCATACCAAACCGTTCTTTAAACGACACGCGCTTTCCCCCCTTGACCTTCATCTAACTTGCTCAATTGTTGTTGACGTGAATCGTAACGACTGCATTCATGCCCGGCACGACCGGTTTTCCGGAATACCCGCCATTCAGGCTGATCACAACAGGAATGCGTTGCACTACTTTGGTGTACGAGCCGGATGCGGCTGAAATGTTTGGAACAAGTGAGAACGCGGACTGCGTCGCGTTGCCGATCGATTGCACCGTACCTTTAAACGTCGTGTTGGGAATGCCGTCAATGGCAACATCCACATTCTGCCCCACCATGACATGACGTATTTCTGTCTCTGGGATATTCGCAGTCACATTCAGGTCGCCGAGGTTCACCACTTCCGCCAACACTTGCCCCGGTTGCACCACTTGACCGTTTTGCGCGTTGTTTTGAATAATAGTTCCGCTAATGGGGGACAAAATGGATTCCGCATTGTCAAGCCTCTGGCGATAGGTCGCGTTATGCGCGACAAGCCCACTCAAAAGCGGGTTCATTGCGAGCACAGAGCTGTTGGACTCCGTGCCAAGCACATCAGATTGATTGACCGTCGTGTTCACCGCCGCATCCCACGTGTTGAGACGGCCGGCATATTGCACGGTGATCGGAACAATCGTGCCTGTAACCTGTGCGTCTTGCGATGTGACAAAATTAATTGAGTTTGTGTAATACAAATAGCCGCCGAATAATGCGCCAATCAAAACAACGAGCACGATAAGGTTGATGAGGATGACACGTACGATGCTGCTGTTTGCCAAAACGTTTCACTCCATTTCACAGAAAAAGTTACCTGCAATCAATTGCGGTTGATAGACACCTCTGCGGACAGACCCGGAATGAGCTGTTTGCCTTCTGTACCGTTGATCGTGATATAGACAGGAACCCGCTGCACTACTTTGTTAAAATTGCCCGTCAAACTCGTGTTGGGGATTCCTTCTGTCAATACGGTCGAAGCGCTGCCGATTTGGCTGACCGTTCCCGTAAAAAGCGTCCCAGGATACGCGTCAATCGTGATGTTTACCGGTTTTCCCACTGCGACATTGCTGATATCCGTCTCGTTCACGTTGGCGACAATCTGCAAATTGTTCAGGTTGCTCATGGTACCGAGCGATTCTCCCGGCACGACAACTTCGCGATCAACTGCGTTGTTTTGCAGGAACGTTCCTGTAATGGGCGCTGTGATGTCCGTAGTCCCTGTCAAACCCTGCACTTGTCCAATCACCGTACCTTTTTGCACCGTGGCGCCGTCACTGACACGCCAATTGACAAGCGTTCCGTCAGCTGGAGACGTGATTTGGCTCATCGTCCCTTGAATGCTTGCATTATCTGTTGTTACGTAGTTTTGCTGCTGATAAATGTAATACCCCCCACCGCCAATCACCACGATGGCGGCGAGAATGCTGATGATCGAAAGACTGACTGTGCGCGGATTCGCCACACAGAACCCCCCTTACGTTAATTCATGTCATGATTCGGTGAATCAAGTGCATGGTTTTCATAGGCATCTACAATCGTCTTCACAAGGCAGCGCGTCAGACGCTCATCGCTCAGTTGCGCCATCTCGATCGGCGTCCGCTTGCGCATCGAGGCCGCCCCGTGAAGCGAAGTCATGATGATATGGGCAAGAATCGGGTAATCCCCTTCCTTGATAGCCCCCTTCTCGTGCATGGCCTCAAAATAGCGAACGATCATCCCGCGCATCTTCCACATAAATTCACGCAGTAGATCAGAAATTTCCGGCTGGCTGAACGCCTCTGAAAAACCGAGCATGAGAATGTCGCTCTGCGCCGTCACCTGCAAGAGGTAGTCCGAAACAAACTGGCTCAATCCTTCTTCAAGCGTGCCCTGGAGATACGGCGCTAGATCCTGCGGGATCTTCATCTGCATCAGCGCCTGCTTAACCGCGACGCGCAGCAGATCGAGCTTGCTCCCAAAGTGCCGAAACAGTGTCACTTCATTCACACCCGCCCGCTCAGCAATTCCGCGTGTGCTTGCTCCCTTATAACCGCGCTGCGTAAATTCGGTCAGGGCCGCTCGCAAAATACGAGCGTGTGTATCCTGATCAGTGGATGAGACCTGCGAATTCTGCGACGCATCATCCAAACGGGCTCCCTCCTCTCGATGCATGCAAGTTATCACTTGCGCAAGTATGTACTTGCATTATAACAAATTATCCGCTCCATACAAGTGAATCAACAAAAAAAGCATGCCCTTTATTCACACAGGCATGCTTTGTCATCGTTTATACAAATGATCAGTAACTTACAAAACCTAGACAACCGTCACTCACGCGCAGCCGCGAGCGCTTCAAGCCTCAAGTCTGACGCCACCTGCTGTGCCAAGAGATCGAAAGCTTGGCCTTGGAGCGAATCCCGTGCGAAAATACCTTGCGTCCCTTCCATCGGCTCACCCATCGGGATCTGCGCCAATACGCTTGTTTGCAATCCGTCTGCCACTTGCGCGCCGCCGCCCTGTCCGAATAGATACGTGCGTTCACCACAGCCCTTGCACTGATAAAACGCCATGTTCTCGATGACACCGAGGATCTCATGCTTTGTATGAAGCGCCATGAGCCCCGCGCGAATCGCCACATCCGCCGCCGTCTGCTGTGGTGTCGTCACGATCAGTTCCTTGCTGCGCGGAAACATGTTATGGACATCAAGCGCCATGTCGCCGGTCCCAGGCGGAAGATCCAAGAGCACTACGTCGAGCGTACCCCAATGGACTTCTTGAAAGAAGTTTCGCAGCATCTTGCCAAGCATCGGACCGCGCCAAATGATCGGACGATTGTCCGGGACAAAAAAATTGCATGCTGACAAGCTTGATCCCCTTCACCTGAACCGGCATCACCACATTCTCAACAACTGCCGGCTTTACATCCGCCACGCCAAAAAGGTTCGGCAGCGAGAATCCGTAGATATCCGCATCAATGACGCCCACACGATAGCCTAACCGTCCGAGCGCCACCGCGAGATTCGCAGTCACGGTCGACTTGCCGACGCCGCCTTTGCCACTTGCAATCGCGACAAACTCCGTGAGTGTGTCGGGCTTTAAGAGATCGGGTGTTTGCTGGGCCGTCGCGTCAGGGCCTTTTAGCTTTGCGGCGAAACGTTGCCGCTCCTCATCAGACATCGTGCCGATCACCACGTTCACATCGGTGACCCCTTCAACGCGCAACACCGCCTCGCGCACCTGGTCTTCAATCACCGTGCGAAGCGGACAACCGCGAATGGTTAAAAGCACTTCAACATGAACGGTTGTGCCTTTGATTTCAATTGACTTGACCATATCCATCTCAACAATACTGCGCTGAACCTCAGGATCCTGTACGTCTTTTAACGCGTCGAGAATGGCTTCTCTCGCAACTCCGCTCGACATGTCTCAACACCTCCATCTGACATGAATTGTAACACGAAAAAGGTACTCCTCTCTTGCCGAGGAGTACCTTTTTGAAACACTGACACACTTGTTCGATAAACGTTGACAACTGTGGCAAGCGAAACGTCAGCGCTTGGAAAACTGTGGTGCGCGCCGCGCCGCTTTGAGACCGTATTTTTTGCGCTCTTTCATGCGCGCGTCGCGCGTCAGAAGTCCTTCCCGCTTAAGCGCAAGGCGCAATTCCGGGTCAACCTTCAAGAGAGCTCTGGCGATTCCGTGGCGAATTGCGCCTGCCTGACCAGAGATACCTCCACCCTGGACGTTTACAAGCACATCATAGCGACCGAGTGTATCCGTGACGAGAAACGGCTGTTTCACGATCAGCTTCAATGTCTCAAGACCAAAGTATTCATCCATGGTGCGGTTATTGATACGCACAACGCCTTCGCCAGGCAACAATCGCACACGCGCCACCGACGTTTTGCGGCGGCCTGTTCCCCAATATTGAACGAGAGCCATGATTCTCCTCCTTTCTGCGATTATTCGTTGATCACGAGCGGTTTCGGCTGTTGCGCCTGGTGCGGATGTTCCGGACCCGCATACACCTTTAGCTTCGTATACAATTGCGCGCCAAGGCTGTTTTTCGGAAGCATTCCTTTGACAGCCGCCTCAAGTACACGCTCTGGGTGCGTGCGCAACATATCAATCGCTTTGATTTCGCGCAATCCACCGGGATAACCAGAATGGCGGAAATACCCTTTATCCGTCAGCTTCTTTCCTGTAAACACAACTTTTTCGGCATTGACTACTACGACAAAGTCGCCGACATCCGTATGCGGAGTAAATTCAGGCTTGTGCTTTCCGCGCAAGACGGACGCAATCTCAGTCGCGAGGCGACCGACGCGTTTGCCCGCTGCGTCGACAACATACCAGTTTCTCTCAACCGCACCCGGCTTAGCCATATAGGTCGTTCGCATGGGTGTTCCTCCTAAATTTCATTCCATTCGCTGATCCAACGCATTGAATTTTAGAGTACCGTAACTCAATGGGTTTCGTCAAGATACGGCCACGGCTTGTAAGAGATCTGCCACAGGCACAGCCCTTTGGCAGGCGCTGTGGGACCCGCCTTCGCGCGATTTTTTGCGGCGAGCATCTCCGGGACTTCATCTGCCTGAAAACGCCCTCGACCGACATCGATCAGCGTTCCCGCCATGATGCGCACCATGTTGTGCAAAAACCCGTTGCCAGAGACCGCAAAGAGAATCGAACCCGGTCGCTCTTCCACGTGAAACGCATAGATCTCACGAACCTTTTCCGGTTGCTGTGCGTGTACATAACAAAAGGACGAGAAATCGTGAATCCCT
Organism: Ferroacidibacillus organovorans; assembly: GCF_001516615.1. Lineage (GTDB taxonomy): Bacteria > Bacillota > Bacilli > Alicyclobacillales > SLC66 > Ferroacidibacillus > Ferroacidibacillus ferrooxidans_B. The sequence goes on from NZ_LPVJ01000058.1 coordinate 22,985, forward strand.
AAGAAATAGCGACTCGCAACCTGCATCGCGCGCACACTCAGTGAATATGGAACGTGAACCGCGTACCTCGCACGAAAGACGTCTGGTACAGCGCCCGTGTCCAACTCATAGCGATAGGTCTTCCACGTGACATCGTGGCGCACATGAAACGTATCAGGCACGATATCCACGCGCGGCACCGTCAGATCAACAGGAAGGTGCGCGCGTAGTATATAGCGCAGATGATCCGCTGAAAACGGGCAATGGTCCACATCAAAATGAACCATCTGCCCAATCGCATGAACGCCTGCATCGGTGCGACTTGCGCCGACAACACGAATCTCTCGTGAGAAGACGCGGGACAGCACACGATCCAATTCACCCTGGACGGTCCGCAAGGAACCCTGTGTCTGAAAGCCGCGAAACCCTGTGCCGTCATAGGCGACGACGAGACGGATCCGAGTCATACAGTGCAGTCTACTCGACGAGTTCGATGTAGACCATCTCTGTCGCGTCACCGCGACGTGGTCCGAGTTTGAGAATGCGCGTGTAACCGCCTTGACGTTCTGCGAATTTCGGACCAATCTCCGTGAACAACTTTTGCAGCACATTTTGCGATGCTTCACCCTCGACCTGCACCATCTCCGGGCGAACATACGCCGCGGCAAGACGACGGGAATGCAGATCTCCGCGCTTGGCGAGTGTGATCATTTTATCCGCGAGTTTGCGAAGCTCTTTTGCTTTCGCTTCTGTCGTGCGAATCCGTCCATACATAAAGAGATCCGTGACGAGACTGCGAAACATCGCTTCGCGGGAACCCGTGCGCCGATTGAGCTTGCGATAGCCCATGGCCATTGTAACTCCTCCTTCAGCCTCTCAGCCTTGTCTCACTCGTCTGGGCGCAAACCCAACTCGAGACGTTCCAGCTTTTCTAGCACTTCCTCAAGCGACTTGCGCCCAAGGTTGCGCACCTTCATCATTTCTTCTTCCGTGCGGGAACAAAGTTCCGCGACCGTGTTGATTCCTGCACGCTTTAGGCAATTATAGGAACGCACCGAAAGATCCAGCTCTTCGATGGTCATATCCAACGCCTTGTCATGCCTTTCGTCACCGCGCTCAAGTGTCGTATCAAGCGGGCGTCCGTGATCCGTCAAACGGCGAAATGGGTCAAACTGTTCGATCAAGATGCGGGATGCGTCGCTCACTGCTTCATCAGGGCGCACACTGCCATCCGTCCACACCTCAAGTGTCAGCTTGTCATAATCGGTAATCTGCCCAACACGCGTGTTCTCAACCTGATAGTTCACGCGGTAGATCGGGGAGAAGATCGAATCGATAGGCAGCACGCCGATCTCTTGCTCTTCGCCTTTGTTGAGATTCGCCGGAATGTAACCGCGTCCAGTTCGCGCCATCATCTCGACATAGATGCGGGAACCCGGCGCAAGCGTCGCAATGTGCAGATCCGGATTGAGGATCTCCACATCCGAGTCGCCACGAATGTCACCTGCGCGAATCTCCCCAGGTTGATCGATGTCAATAATCAGTCGCTTGTACTCGTCAGAGTGAATCTTCAACGCCAGTTTTTTGACATTGAGAATAAACTCTGTCGTATCTTCCACAACGCCTGGAATCGTTGAAAACTCATGCAATACGCCCTCAATTTTGACGGACGTTACAGCCGCTCCCTCCAGTGATGAAAGGAGAACCCTGCGCAACGAATTTCCAAGTGTCGTTCCGTAACCACGGTCAAGCGGTTCGACGACGAACTTGCCGTACTTTCCATCCTCACTGATCTCTTCGATCAGGATGCGTGATTTTTCCCTATCGTTCATCCACTAACCCTCCCTCAGGACGAAGCCGACCCGCGCACCAGCGCGAAATCGGGCAGGTCGCACTTATCGCGAGTAATATTCGATGATCAGTTGCTCCGTGACTGGTGCATCGATTTCTTCGCGTGCGGGCAGGCGTGTCACTTTACCGCTTCGCGTGACCATGTCGCGTTCGAGCCACGACAATACGGTTTTTCCTTCCGCCGCTTCGAGCAACTCTTTGAACTTGGCAGATGCGGCACTTTTCTCGCGAACGCTCACCGTCTCGCCAACACGCATTTGGTAGGATGGAATATCAACGCGACGGCCATTGATCTCAAAGTGACCGTGCTTAACAAGTTGACGCGCTTCCGGCCGGGATGCTGCAAAACCGAGACGGTACACGACGTTGTCAAGGCGCGTTTCGAGCAATTGCAACAGTGTGTCACCCGTGATGCCTTTGCGGCGCGCCGCTTCATCGTAATACGCGCGAAACTGCTTTTCGAGCACGCCGTACATTTTGCGCGCCTTTTGCTTTTCGCGAAGCTGTAATCCGTACTCACTGGTACGTTTACGGCCTTGCGATTGGCCGTGTTGGCCAGGTGCATAACCGCGGCGGTCAATTGCACACTTATCCGTGTAGCAACGCTCACCTTTTAGGTAGAGCTTTAATCCCTCGCGGCGGCAAATTCTGCAGACAGGGTCAGAATATCGAGCCATTCTGTGATTGACACCTCCATAAATTCATCAAGACGCGAGCCTTCTCGCGCATGGTTTGCGTTATACGCGACGGCGTTTCGGAGGGCGGCATCCATTGTGCGGAATCGGCGTTACATCGCGGATCGCAGAAACTTCAAGCCCCACGGACTGAAGGGAGCGAATCGCCGCCTCGCGGCCTGCGCCAGGTCCCTTGACATAGACTTCGACCGATTTCATGCCGTGTTCCATCGCAGCCTGACCGGCAGATTCTGCAGCCATTTGCGCTGCAAATGGCGTGCTTTTGCGAGAGCCTTTGAATCCCAAACCACCAGAACTCGCCCAACTGATCGCATTTCCGGTTGGATCCGTGATCGTAACAATGGTGTTGTTAAACGTCGAGCGAATGTGCGCGATTCCCACTTCAACATTTTTGCGGTCCCGACGCTTTGGTCGAGCGGTTGCAGCCGATTTGCGTTTAACCTTAGTCGCCACGTGTAGACCTCCTTATTTCTTCTTGCCAGCAACCGTGCGACGCGGGCCTTTGCGCGTACGCGCATTGGTTTTGCTCCGCTGTCCACGAACCGGCAGCCCCTTGCGATGGCGAACGCCACGGAAAGAACCGATTTCGATAAGACGTTTGATGTTCAGTGCAATCTCACGACGAAGATCGCCTTCAACCTTTAGGGTCTTGTCGATTTCATCGCGAAGTTTTTGCACTTCTTCATCCGAAAGATCGCGAACACGCGTATCCTTGTTAATTCCTGTTTTCTCCAGGATCGCATTTGCGGTCGGACGGCCAATGCCAAAAATGTAGGTTAAGCCAATCTCCACGCGCTTGTCGCGAGGCAAGTCGACGCCTGCGATACGTGCCATTTACTGCACCTCCTAATAGTCTTTCAATCTTTGCATCAGGTTAACCCTGCCGTTGCTTGTGTTTTGGATTTTCGCAAATGACCATCACGTTGCCTTTGCGACGAATGATCTTGCATTTTTCGCAGATCGGCTTGACGGAAGGACGTACTTTCACGTCGTGCGCCTCCTCTCACAAGGTCAATTACTTGTAGCGATACGTGATCCGGCCCCGAGTGAGATCGTAGGGTGACAACTCCACCGTCACTCTGTCTCCAGGCAAGATCTTGATGTAGTTCATACGAATCTTACCGGATACATGCGCAAGAATCTTATGGCCATTCTCCAGTTCAACTCGGAACATTGCGTTTGGCAGCGGCTCGATCACTTTACCTTCGACTTCAATGACATCGTCTTTCGCCACGCATGGCACCCCTTTTTCTGCTTCATTCGCCTGTTGCCCCTCTCCCTTGACATAGGGGAAGGCGTCTTACGATTTGCTCGGTCACAGCGCAGTCAAGATGAGCGGTCCATCTTCCGTAACGGCGATGGTGTGCTCAAAGTGCGCACAAAGCGATCCGTCCGCCGTAACCACCGTCCAGTTGTCCGAGAGGGTCCGCACCTCATAGCTGCCTGCATTGACCATCGGTTCAATCGCAAGTACCATTCCGGGACGCAACCGCGGGCCTTTGCCCGCCGGGCCAAAGTTTGGAATCTGGGGAGACTCATGCATCTCGCGCCCGATGCCGTGTCCGACGTAATCGCGCACGATCGAACCGCCTTGCGCCTCGACATACATTTGTATGGCGTGAGAGACATCTGACAGACGATTGTCTACGCGCACGTACTTAATCCCCTCGTAAAGCGACTGCTCCGTGACATCAAGAAGCGCCTGCGCCACCGGATGAATCTGCCCCACAGCGTACGTGAATGCGGAATCTCCGTGATACCCATTCCACTTCGCACCGACATCAATCGAAACAATATCCCCTTCGCGCAACACCCGTTTTCCGGGAATCCCGTGCACCAGCTCCTCATTCACCGATGCGCAAATGGAAGCCGGAAATCCGTTATACCCTTTAAACGACGGTGTCGCATCATGCGCGCGAATGAGCTTCTCCGCCTCGGCGTCAAGCTCTGCCGTTGTGATTCCCGGTTGCACGAGCGTGCGCATTAACTGATGCACCTGCGCCACAATGCGCCCGGCCTCACGCATGATCTCTAACTCGCGTTGAGACTTCAGCGTGATCAACGTGCACTCCCCCGCAGCGTATCACGAATCTGGCTGTACACCGTATCAATGGGTTGTTCCCCATCAATCCGCGTCAATACACCGCGTTCGCGATAACGCTCAACGAGCACCTGCGTGCGCTGCAAGTTTTCCTCAATGCGCACGGCCACCGCTTCTGGCGTATCGTCGCTCCGCTGAATGAGCGCAGTCCCGCAACGATCGCAAAGGCCATCTTGCGCTGGCGGGTGAAACACCAGATGGTACGAGGCGCCACATGACGGACACACGCGCCGCCCAGTGATTCGCGCAAGTAACTCAGACGGACTCACTTCAAGGTACAAAACGTGCGTAACGGGTTTGCCTTGCCTGTCAAGCACATCATCGAGCGCTGTCGCCTGTGGTACAGTGCGCGGGAATCCATCGAGCAGGAACCCGGTTTTGCAATCCTCTTTCATCAAGCGGTCTTCCACGACGCGAATCGTCAATTCATCAGGTACAAGGAGTCCGGCATCCAGGTACCCCTTGACTTCTTCGCCAAGCGGTGTCCCTGCGGCGCGTGCAGCCCTGAACATGTCTCCGGTTGCGATATGGGGGATCTGGAACTCTTCAGTAATCGAAGTCGCCTGCGTTCCCTTGCCCGCCCCGGGCAACCCCAGGAATACGATCTGCATGTTACTGCCCCCTGCGCATCGCGTTAGCGAATGAAGCCTCGATAACTGCGCTGCAAAATCTGCCCCTCAAGCTGTCGCATGGTGTCAAGCGCGACGGTGATGACGATCAAAAACGACGTTCCGCTGTAGTAGCTGTTGATCTGGCTCATGCCGCCAATACTCATGAAAGCGAGCGGCAAGATGGAGACAATGGCTAGAAACAATCCACCAATCAGCGAAAGACGGTTGAGGAGTTGCGTAATGTAATCCTCTGTGGCCTTCCCAGGCCGAATGCCGGGGATGGACCCTGCATTCTTCTGAAGGTTCTCCGCCATCTGCTGCGGGTTCATCTGTACAAGTGTGTAAAAGAATGTGAACCCGATGATCAGCGCGAATTCAAGTGCATCAAAGATCCAGTTGGTTGGCGAGAAAAAGTTCACCAACCACTGCCCCACCGGATTCCCTTGGAAAAATCCTCCGATAATCGCTGGAAGAAACAACAGCGACGTCGCGAAGATGACAGGAATGACCCCTGCCGCGTTTACCTTGATGGGAATGTGCGCGCTCTGACCACCGTACACCGTTGAACCCACTTGCCGTTTTGCATATTGAACAGCGACCCGCCTCACGCCTTGCTGCACAAAGACGATAAACACTGTCATGAGCAAAACCACCGCGAGCAAAATGACCACCTTCAGGACATTCAAGAAAATCTGTCCCGGATGAGCCTGAAACCAGTTCGCGTAAAGCAGCGGTATGACCGTCTCCACGCGCGACAAGATACTAAGCAGGATGATCACGGAAATCCCGTTCCCAATCCCTTTGTCGGTGATCTGCTCTCCAAGCCACATCATGAAGACTGTACCCGCAGTCATCGTGATTGCAATCAGCGCATACGTCCAGATCGACGGGTCGACGATAAATCCGGCGCCCAATTGACGACTGAACGAGAAAGTGAGAGCAACTGCCTGAACGACACCCAACGCAACGGTGAGAAAGCGCGTCCACTGCGTGAGTTTAGCGCGTCCTGTCTCGCCTTCTTTTGACCAGTCATCCCAACGCTGGATAACACCTTGCGAGAGCAACTGGACAATGATGGATGCGGTGACATACGGGTAAATGTTCATCGTAAAGATGGAAAAGCGATTGAGCGCGCCGCCTGAAAAGGTGTTGAGCAGTCCAATCACCGCGCTTTTTGAGGCGAGGGATTGAAGCATCGTCGCGTTGACTCCCGGTACGGGAATGATGACGCCAATGCGATAGACGGCGAGAATCATCAAGGTAAACAGGATGCGCTTGCGCAGATCCTTCGCCCGAAATACACCCGCCAACGTCGACGCCATCAGATCACCTCAACCGTGCCACCCGCATTTTGAATCTTTTCCACAGCGCTTGAAGAAGCCGCGTTTACGTGGATCGTTATGCCCGCCGCGATTTCTCCCTCGCCAAGTAGCTTGACGCCGTCTTTCAGCTTGCGGATGATCCGGCGCTCAAGAAGAAGCTCAGGCGTGACAACTGTTCCCGCCTCAAACGACTTCAACTGACCTACGTTGACAATTGCATACTCCGTTTTAAACGGCTCATTCGAAAAACCACGCTTTGGCAGTCGACGGAAAAGTGGTGTTTGACCACCCTCAAACCCGAGACGCACGCCGCCACCTGAACGCGCCCATTGACCTTTGTGACCGCGCCCTGAAGTTTTTCCAAGACCAGAACCGATACCGCGTCCCAAACGCTTGCGACTTTTGCGCGATCCGGGTTGCGGAGATAGTTCATGAAGATTCATTGCAATCCCTCCGATCGGGTCGTTAAGAAACCCGTTCCGTTTTCACGTCTGTTACGCTTCAATCACTTTATACTGAACGAGATGCGAAACTTTGTCGATCATCCCGCGTAAGGAGGGCGAATCTTCTCGAATGACCGATTGGCGAATCTTGCGAAGCCCCAAGGCCTGTACCGTTGCCTTCTGCTGCTTATTCTGGCCAATCACGCTTTTCATCAAAGTGATTTCCACTTGTTTCACGACGATGCACCTCCTACAAAAACACAGTAAGATCCAGCGTACGCCGAATCACGTTTATCCGCGAATCTCTTCAACCGTTTTACCACGCATTTTCGCAACATCTTCTGGGCGCTTCAACTGACGAAGTCCCTCGAGTGTTGCGTGCACCATGTTGATGGAGTTTGAAGAGCCAAGCGACTTTGTCACAATATCCTTAATCCCTGCAAGTTCAATCACGGCGCGAACAGGACCGCCGGCGATAACACCTGTACCTTCACGCGCTGGTTTAATCAAAACGCGGCCTGCACCAAAACGTCCCAGAATTTCGTGTGGAACAGTCGACTGTTGGAGCGCGACGCTGATGAGATTTTTCTTGGCATCCGCCACGCCCTTCCGTACAGCCTCTTGAACCTCTGAAGCTTTGCCAAGGCCAGCGCCAACATGCCCTTGACCGTCGCCAACGACAACGAGCGCGCTGAAACTGAATCGACGACCGCCTTTTACCACTTTGGCAACGCGGTTGATGTGCACCACTTTCTCATTCAAATCGAGGTTATTCGGATCAATGCGCACCTGCGAGATTCCCTCCTTGTCCTTTCAAGTTAAAACTCGAGGCCCTCTTCACGAGCAGCGTCAGCAAGTGCCTGAATCCGTCCGTGATAGAGATACCCGCCGCGATCAAATACGACAGTTGTAATCCCCGCTTCTTTTGCGCGCTGTGCGACAACGCGTCCAATCGCTTTCGCGGCTTCCACCGTGTTGCCATGTGGGATCTCGACTTTGAGATCTTTCTCCACGGACGATGCGGAAACAAGCGTGCGCGACACCGAGTCATCGATAACTTGCGCATAGATGTGCTTGCCAGAGCGAAACACATTCAACCTCGGGCGCGCAGGGGAACCCGCCAGGTTTTTGCGAATTCGCGAGTGTCTTCTCGCGCGGCCCGCGACTTTATCGACTTTATTAATCACCGTTTACGCCCCCTTCCGGTTATTTCTTACCGGTCTTACCGACTTTGCGGCGAACAACTTCATTTTCATAGCGAATTCCTTTACCCTTGTACGGCTCAGGTCTGCGCAGATCGCGAATTTTGGCTGAGAATGTCCCAACGCGCTCTTTGTCGATGCCCTTTACGATAAGGCGCGTATTCGTAGGAACGTCAATCTCCAGTCCCTCTTCTGCAACCACTTCTACTGGGTGAGAAAATCCAAGCGTCAGTGTAACCTTGTTGCCAGATTTTGTCGCGCGATATCCAACGCCAACGAGATCCAGCACCTTTTCATAACCTTTCGTGACACCCTCAACCATGTTGGAAACCACCGAGCGCGTCGTACCGTGCAAACTGCGGTGCAGCTTTGCGTCGGAAGGACGCTCTACATGAATTTCGTCGGCTTCTACACGTACGATCATGTCCTCATGAAGCGTGCGACTCAACGATCCCTTGGGTCCTTTTACGGTCAGCACGTGGCCTTCCTGGGTGATGGTTACACCCGCAGGCACAACAATCGGCTTTCTGCCAATACGGGACACACCGACACCTCCCTTGTCTAACTGAATCAATTACCAAACGTAGCAGAGAACTTCTCCGCCAACTTTTTGTTGACGTGCTTGACGATCCGTCATGATGCCGCGCGATGTTGAAACAATTGCAATCCCCAACCCACCGAGACGCGCGGCAGCTCATCGGCGCCGGCATAGACGCGCAGGCCTGGCTTGCTGATTCGCTTAAGCCCCGTGATCACCTTCGTGTTTTGCGGACCATACTTCAGGTGTACACGAATCGTGCCCTGTTTTTCATCTGCGATAAACTCGGCATCCCGAATATATCCTTCAGCTTTTAGGATATCGGCGATCGATTTCTTGATCTTCGAGCCAGGAATATCCACCTTTTCATGCCCGACCATGTTGCCGTTTCGAATGCGCGTGAGCATATCCGCAATTGGATCTGACAATACCATGAAACAAAACCTCCTTCCGATTCCCCTTACCAGCTCGCCTTGGTCACGCCAGGCAACTGCCCGTTGTGCGCCAATTGGCGGAAACAAATCCGACAAATCCCAAAGCGACGTAGTACGGAGTGTGGTCGTCCACAACGCGTGCAACGCGTGTACGCCTGCGTGCTGAATTTTGCGGGCCGTGACGCTTTAATGATCATCGACTTTTTTGCCACAGGTGTTCCTCCTTAATCATGCTCACTGCATTATGCAGTGCGAAAAGGCATGCCCATCTCGGTCAACAGCGCGCGCGCTTCTTCATCCGTTCTCGCCGTTGTGACGATAACGATATCCATTCCACGCGTTTTGTCGATCTTGTCATACTCGATCTCTGGGAAAATCAACTGTTCACGGACACCCAACGTGTAGTTTCCGCGTCCGTCAAACGACTTTGGAGAAACGCCGCGAAAGTCGCGCACACGCGGGAGCGCAATGTTGAAAAGCTTGTCGAGAAAGAAAAACATCCGCTCGCCACGAAGTGTTACCTTCACGCCGATTTTTTGATTTTCGCGGAGCTTAAACCCTGCGATCGATTTTTTTGCTCTTGTAATCACCGGTTTTTGACCCGCGATCAGCGTCAGGTCAGTAACTGCATGATCGAGAACCTTCTCATTTTGAGCCGCTTCGCCGACGCCCATATTGATGACAACCTTCTCAATTCTCGGCACCTGCATGATGCTCTTATAGGAGAACTTCTCCATCAGACTCGGCGTTACCGCGCTGACATAGTGATCCTTTAATCTTGCCACGAATATCACCTCGTTTTGACCTGGCTACTAGTCGAGAACTTCACCAGATTTTTTTGCAAAGCGAACCTTGGTTCCATCCTCGAGGACTTTGTAGCCAACGCGAGTCGGACCACCTGTCTTCGGGTCGACCAAAGCGACATTGGAAACATGCAGCGGAGCTTCTTTCTCAACGATTCCGCCTTCCGGTGATTGGAAACTAGGCTTTGTATGCCTCTTGACCATGTTGACACCTTCGACAACAATACGGCTCTCGCGTGGGTAAACCGCCAACACCTTACCCTTTTGATCGCGGTTTTTGCCGGAGATCACAATGACCGTATCGCCTTTTTTAACCTTCAACTTCGGTTGTGTCACGTTATTCCCTCCTTTACAGTACCTCAGGAGCGAGGGAGATGATCTTCATAAAATCCCGATCCCGAAGTTCGCGAGCAACAGGTCCAAAGATCCGCGTCCCACGGGGTCCCTTGTCCTCTTTAATAATGACTGCGGCATTCTCATCAAATCGGATGTACGATCCATCTTCGCGCTGCACACCGCGGCGAGTGCGGACGACGACTGCTTTGACAACATCGCCCTTTTTGACAACGCCCCCTGGTGTTGCACTTTTGACAGAAGCCACAATGATATCTCCGATGTTCGCAGTCTTACGGTTGGAGCCACCCAGTACACGAAAACACATAATCTCTTTCGCACCAGAATTATCGGCGACAACCAGTCTCGTTTGCGGTTGAATCACTGCGAGCGCCTCCCTTCCATAAACTCGATGCTACACTCGCTTTTGATCAAAGAATCTCAGCCTTCTCGACAATCTCCACCAAGCGCCAGTTTTTGTCTTTGCTAAGTGGACGTGTCTCCATGATCCGCACAACATCGCCAATTTTTGCCTCGTTGTACTCATCATGCGCCTTGAACTTTTTCGTGCGCTTTACTCGCTTGCCATAAAGCGGATGACGCATCGTCGTTTCAACGGCCACGACAATGGTTTTTTGCATTTTGTCGCTGACAACCTTACCGCTTCGTACCTTTCGCTCATTACGCACTTCGCTCATCAAACAGCCTCCCTTCGTATCGCTTAACCGATGCCAAGCTCACGTTCGCGCAAAATTGTTTTTGCCCGCGCGATTGCTTTGCGAACTTCGCGAATGCGCATCGGATTCTCACACTGGCCTGTGGCAACCTGAAAACGCAAATTGAACAGTTCACCTTTTAGTGAATCGATATCCTGCAAAATCTCTACGTTTGTCTTCGAACGCATTTCTTTAACCTTCAACCGATTCACCCCCTGCTTCCTGGCGAGTGACAAACTTCGTCTTGATCGGAAGTTTGTGAGCGGCCAGACGCAACGCCTCGCGCGCAACCTCTTCAGGAACACCAGCCAGTTCAAACAGAATACGGCCAGGTTTTACAACGGCCACCCATTTTTCCGGAGACCCCTTACCACTACCCATCCGAGTCTCAGCAGGCTTTGCCGTCACTGGTTTGCTCGGGAAAATCTTGATCCACACTTTACCGCCGCGACGGATGTAGCGTGTCATTGCGATACGAGCAGCTTCAATTTGTCGATTGGTGATCCACGCTGGCTCAAGCGCCTGTAGACCGTATTCACCAAACGTCACCTCGTTGCCGCCCTTGCTCATTCCCGTCATACGGCCGCGATGTTCTTTACGGTGTAAGACGCGCTTTGGCATCAACATGCTTGGTTGCCTCCCTAACTTAGAGTTCGGGCTGTTCCGCCTCTTTTTTCACTTTAGTCGGGAGAATCTCCCCACGATAAATCCATACCTTTACACCAATACGGCCAAATGTCGTATGCGCCTCAGAGAGTGCATAGTCGATATCTGCGCGAAGGGTGTGCAGAGGAACCGTACCTTCTGAATAGCCTTCTGTGCGGGCAATATCCGCACCGCCAAGACGACCAGAGACTTGAACCTTGATCCCTTTCGCTCCTGCGCGAAGCGTTCGCTGCATCGCCTGTTTCATCGCGCGCCGAAATGCTACACGACGCTGCAACTGTAATGCGATGTTGTCCGCAACAAGTTTTGCGTCGAGATCCGCCGATTTGATTTCTGTGATGTTGATGTGCACACGCTTACCGGTCATGTCGCTAAGCGTATTGCGAAGCGTATCCACTTCCGTGCCGCCTTTGCCAATCACCATGCCAGGCTTTGCCGTTTGCACGGTCACATTGATGCGATTCGGTGAACGCTCGATCTGCACGTGGGAGACCGACGCATCCTTCAACCGACGTAACACAAATTCGCGAATGCGCAGGTCTTCGTGCAAGAGACCGCGGTAGTCCTTCTTGGACGCAAACCATTTTGATTCCCAGTCGCGAATGATCCCAATACGCAAGCCTGTTGGGTTTACCTTTTGACCCATGCAGTCAATCCCTCCCTTACTTTTCTGTCACAACAACCGTCACATGGCTCGTATGCTTAAGAATGCTAAAGGCGCGCCCTTGTGAGCGGGGGTGAAATCGTTTCAGTGTAGATCCTTGATCCACAAACACCTTGCTGATGACAAGACGCTCTGTATCCAGGTTGTAATTGTGTTCTGCGTTGGCGATCGCTGATTTTAACACCTTTTCCACGACAGGCGAACCTGCTTTTGGCGTGTGTTTCAAAATTGCGATGGCCTCGCCCACACTTTTACCGCGAATCAGGTCGACAACCAGACGCATCTTACGCGGCGCAATGCGGATGTGTTTTGCCACAGCGCGTGCTTCCATGACTTGCCTCCTCCTTTCGCGATCAGCGTGACCGCGACGACTTCTCGTCGCCAGCATGGCCCTTAAACGTACGTGTCGGGGCAAACTCCCCGAGTTTGTGACCAACCATGTCTTCTGTAATATACACTGGCACATGTTTGCGGCCATCATGCACTGCGATGGTGTGGCCTACAAACTGCGGGAAAATGGTTGAGCGGCGTGACCATGTCTTAAATACGCGCTTCTCATTAGAAGCATTCAACGCTTCAACCTTTTTCAGCAGATGCTCATCCGCAAACGGGCCTTTCTTCAAAGAACGTCCCATGCCTAAAGCCTCCTCTCACACTACTTCTTCCTGCGACGCACAATGTACTTATCCGTATTGTGGTTCTTTTTCCGCGTCTTCTTGCCAAGGGTAGGTTTTCCCCACGGAGACATCGGAGACTTGCGACCAATCGGAGCACGACCTTCACCACCACCGTGTGGGTGATCGTTCGGGTTCATAACGACACCGCGAACGGTCGGGCGAATGCCTTTCCAGCGCGTGCGACCCGCTTTACCGATCGACACGTTCTCGTGATCGAGGTTTCCAACTTGGCCAACCGTCGCGCGGCATTCCTTGCGGACCATGCGAACTTCCCCTGAAGACAGGCGAAGCGTGACGTAGTCACCATCTTTACCGAGCAATTGCGCCTCAGCACCTGCAGCACGCGCCAATTGTCCACCTTTTCCCGGTTTCAACTCCACATTGTGAAGCACCGTTCCGACAGGAATGTTGATAAGCGGCAACGCGTTGCCGACTTTGATATCAACATCTGGACCGGAGTAGATCATATCGCCAACCTTCAAACCAACCGGCGCCAGGATATAGCGCTTCTCACCGTCTGCATAGTTGATCAGCGCGATTCGCGAAGAGCGATTCGGATCGTATTCAACCGTGGCAACGCGGCCTGGTATGCCATCTTTGTCACGTTTAAAATCAATAATCCGATACTGCCGCTTGTGTCCGCCGCCACGATGGCGCACAGTGATCTTACCCTGGTGGTTACGCCCCGCGCGCTTTGGCAGCGGCTTTAGCAGCGACTTTTCTGGCTGGTCTGTCGTAATCTCCTCAAACGTCGAGACCGACATAAACCTGCGTCCCGGGGAAGTCGGTTTATACTTCTTAATCGCCATCTTGATTCCCTCCTCTTTTCACGCCGTATTCCATCAACCCAAGAAATCGGGCAACTCGGATTCAGCCGTAAACTTCACATAGGCTTTCTTCCATTTCGATGTGAAACCATAATGTTTTCCGTAACGTTTGCGTTTTGCAGGAACCCACAATGTATTGACAGCAGCCACTTTCGACCCTTTAAACAGCGTCTCAACAGCCTGCGCAATCTCAATTTTATTTGCGTGTCCGTCCACTTCAAACGTGTAAACATTCGATTCCATAAGTTCTGTGGTGTTTTCCGTTACGACCGGGCGTTTGATAATATCGCGCGCATCTTTCACTTTGAAAACACCTCCTCAACACGAGCTACGCCAGCCGTCGTGATGACGAGACGCTGATGCGCCAAGACATCGTACACGTTGACATTGTCTGCCCCTGAATAGGAAACACCCGGCAGATTGCGTACAGAAAGGTACACATTTTGCTGTTTAACAGCATCCACGAGCAACGCTTTCTTTGTCACACCGAGTTTTTGCAAAGCTTGCGCCATCACTTTGGTCTTTACACCCTCAAGCGAAAGCTGATCCAACACAAGAATTGTACCCGCCTGAACCTTAGACGTGAGCGCAGAGCGAATCGCCGCCCGTCGCACTTTCTTCGGCAGTGAGACTGCATAACTGCGTGGAACCGGACCATGAACCGTTCCGCCGCCCACCCATTGCGGACTGCGTATACTGCCTTGACGCGCGCGACCCGTGCCTTTTTGGCGCCAAGGTTTGCGTCCGCCGCCGCGCACTTCCGAGCGGCCTTTCACTTTATGCGTTCCCGCTCTGCGACTCGCCAATTGCGCAACGACAGCCGGGTGCAGCAAGTGCTCTTTCCCTTCTGTATTCCAGACATCAGCCGCGAGTTCGATCTCCCCGACGACTGTGCCTTCCAAGTTGTAAACTGGAACTTTTGCCATGGATTGTACCTCCTTTCATCCTAGCGCTTTTTAATCGCCGATCGCACGGTTACAAACGAGTTTTTCGGACCAGGCAACGCGCCTTTGATCAGAAGAACATTGCGTGATACGTCTACGCGAATCACTTCAAGGTTTTGCACCGTCACACGCTCGTGCCCCATGCGTCCCGCCATGGTTTGACCCTTAAAAACGCGGTTTGCATTGATTGATCCCAGCGATCCGACGCCGCGGTGATACTTAGAACCGTGCGCCATTGGACCACGCGACTGGTTGTGGCGCTTGATCGGCCCTGCTGTCCCCTTGCCTTTCGAGACGCCGATCACATCGACAATATCGCCGCTCGCAAAGACATCCGCTTTAACTTCTTGGCCCACTTCATACGTTTCGCTAAGCGGCCCGCGAAGCTCTCGAACGTAGCGCTTGGCAACCGTGTTTGCTTTTGCAGCGTGACCCGCTTCAGGTTTAGTCGGGCGCTTTTTATCGGCAAACCCCAACTGTACACTTTCGTACCCATCCGTCTCAGGCGTTTTCACTTGCAACACAACACACGGACCCGCTTCAACAACGGTCACAGGCACAACGTTTCCATCCTCAAGAAACACTTGTGTCATTCCAAGTTTGCGTCCAAGAATCCCTTTCATCACTTACACCCCCGCTTCTTCCATCAAAGTTTAATCTCAATGTCCACGCCAGAAGGCAGATCAAGACGCATGAGCGCATCAACCGTCTGCGGCGTCGGACTCAATATATCAATGAGTCGTTTATGGGTGCGCATCTCAAACTGCTCCCGAGAGTCTTTGTATTTGTGCGGTGAACGCAAAATCGTGATAATAGACTTATCGGTCGGAAGCGGAATGGGCCCCGCTACACCTGCGCCAGAACGTTTGGCGGTTTCGACAATTTTTTCGGCGGATTGATCCAGCAGCTTGTGGTCGTACGCCTTGAGTCGAATGCGAATTTTTTGCTTTGCCATATGGTTTCCCTCCTTCGTCGCCCAATCGATTGGACATACTCCGCAAAAATTTCCTCAGTGGTCCCGCACATGGCGAACGGTACATGAGCAACCTTTTGCATCAACGCAGTCTTAAACCAACAATATAAGATTATACTAAACGCTGCGACGAAACACAAGACGCAACAAAAAAAAAGACGCGGAGTATCTCCCCGCATCTCTCGACGTGTGTATACGCACCACTTGGGAAGATCAATCCGCTGTAAAAACCATCAAGGCGTCTGCGGCAAAAAATGCTCCTGTGTCGATCCGATCACTTCAAATTTATTGAGCGGCCAAATCACCAAGTCGACACGCCCGACAACGCTTGATATTTTTATCGGCCCAATGACACGGCTGTCCTCGCTGATGTTACGATTGTCACCCATGACAAACAATCGTCCAGGTGGCACCTTCACTGGTCCAAACGGCATACTCGGATCCATCGGTTGCGCGATAAATGGCTCCTTGACAATTTTACCATTCAAAATCAGTTGCCCATTCTTGATCTGAATCGTGTCACCAGGCAAACCAATGACACGCTTTACCCAGTATTGACCATCCGGTGCCAAAAAAACGATGATGTCACCACGTTTTGGCATGCCAAAATAATACGGGATCTTGTCAACGATTAAACGTTCACCGTTTGCCAACGTATAGTCCATCGACTGACCGTCAACGCGGAACTGCGTGAAAAGAAACTGGTGAATGCCAAACGCGATGATCAGTGCAACGATTCCCGCTTTAACCCAATCCCAAATGGAATCCTTTTTTTGATTTCCTTTTTTAGGCGCAGGCACTTGTGTCTCTTCCGTCACCTGGTCATCCAACGTCAAAGCACTCCTTTATGTAGAAGCATACCCAAATCCAATGTCCAAGACCGCACCCTCATCATTATACATAGTTCCGCCATCCAATGCGACGCGGTCAATCATGAAAAGAGAGAGCCTTCGATGAAGGCTCTCTCTATTTCATCAATTTTCCTTATTTCGAAATACCGACAACAACCCCCGCGCCAACCGTGCGTCCGCCTTCACGGATCGCAAAGCGCGTTCCATCTTCGATTGCGATCTGAGAGATAAGCTCAACCGTAACCGTGATGTTATCGCCAGGCATCACCATCTCCGTTCCTTCCGGAAGCGTGATGATTCCCGTTACGTCTGTCGTGCGGAAGTAAAACTGCGGGCGGTAGTTGTTAAAAAACGGGGTGTGACGGCCGCCTTCTTCTTTTTTCAAAACATATACTTGCGCTTGAAAATTGGTGTGCGGCTTGATCGAACCAGGCTTGCAGATAACCTGGCCACGCTCAATGTCTTTGCGATCCACACCGCGAAGCAATGCGCCGATGTTATCGCCAGCTTGCGCAAAGTCAAGGAGCTTGCGGAACATTTCAATTCCTGTCGCAACCGTTTTGCGAGGATCTTCTGTAAAGCCGACCACTTCAACTTCATCGCCGACTTTCAGTTGACCGCGCTCAACGCGACCTGTCGCAACAGTGCCGCGACCTGTGATGGTAAACACGTCTTCAACAGGCATCAAGAAAGGCTTGTCGGTATCGCGCTCAGGCGTCGGAATAAAGCTGTCAACAGCCGCCATCAACTCGTCAATCTTCTTCGCCCACTCACCATTTGGATCTTCGAGCGCCTTGAGCGCCGAACCACGAATCACCGGCGTGTCGTCGCCAGGGAATTCATACTCGCTGAGCAGATCGCGAATTTCCATTTCCACCAACTCGAGAAGCTCTTCATCTTCCACCATGTCGCACTTGTTCATAAAGACGACAAGGTGCGGAACGCCAACTTGGCGGGAGAGCAGGATATGCTCGCGCGTCTGCGGCATCGGGCCATCTGTCGCAGACACGACGAGAATACCGCCGTCCATTTGCGCTGCACCCGTAATCATGTTTTTCACATAGTCAGCATGTCCAGGGCAGTCAACGTGTGCATAGTGACGGTTTGCCGTCTCGTATTCCACGTGTGCAGTGTTGATGGTGATCCCGCGCTCGCGCTCTTCCGGCGCTTTGTCAATCGCGTCATACGCCATCGCTTGCGCTTGGCCGGATTTAGAGAGAACGGTCGTGATCGCTGCTGTGAGCGTGGTTTTGCCGTGGTCAACGTGACCGATTGTACCAATGTTTACGTGCGGTTTATTCCGTTCGAATTTTGACTTTGCCAATGAAATCAGCTCCTTGTCGTATCGTTTTATCCTTTTTGTTTCGCGATGATCTCTGCCGCGATATTCTTCGGCACCTCTTCATACGTGGCAGGTTCCATCGTATACGTGCCGCGCCCTTGCGTCCGCGAGCGAAGAATCGTCGCGTATCCAAACATTTCGGAAAGAGGGACGAACCCGCGAATCACTTGCGCGCCAGAACGCGCCTCCATTCCCTCAATGCGACCACGGCGAGAGTTGATATCGCCCATGATATCGCCCATGTATTCTTCAGGAACGGTCACTTCAACCTTCATGATCGGCTCTAGCAGATGAGCGTCCGCACGGCTTACAGCGTTTTTAAGTGCCATCGAACCGGCAATGTGAAACGCCATCTCTGACGAGTCAACATCGTGGTACGAACCGTCAACGACGGTCGCCTTGATAT
The DNA here is from genome assembly GCF_001516615.1 of Ferroacidibacillus organovorans. Lineage (GTDB taxonomy): Bacteria > Bacillota > Bacilli > Alicyclobacillales > SLC66 > Ferroacidibacillus > Ferroacidibacillus ferrooxidans_B. The sequence continues at coordinate 41,363 of NZ_LPVJ01000058.1, forward strand.
CCAACATCGGGTAGCCGGCAAGAACACCATTGCGCATTGCTTCCTGGATACCGTTGTCAACCGCCGGGATGTATTCGCGAGGAACGACACCGCCGACAATTTTGTTTTCAAAAATATAGCCCTGACCGCGCTCAAGCGGCTCGAACTCGACCCAGACATGCCCATACTGTCCGCGTCCGCCAGACTGTCGGACAAATTTCCCTTCAGCCTTGACCTTGTTGCGAATCGTTTCTTTGTAAGCAACCTGCGGCTTGCCAACATTTGCCTCGACCTTAAATTCGCGCATCATGCGGTCAACGATAATTTCCAGGTGTAACTCACCCATCCCAGAAATGATCGTTTGTCCCGTTTCATGGTTGGTGTGCGTACGGAAGGTCGGGTCCTCTTCTGACAACTTGGAGAGCGCAATCCCCATCTTGTCCTGATCCGCTTTCGTCTTTGGTTCAATCGCAACCGAGATAACCGGTTCCGGAAAGTCCATTGACTCAAGAATAACAACATTTTTCTCCTCGCACAGCGTATCGCCAGTCGTCGTATCCTTAAGTCCGACGGCAGCGGCAATGTCTCCAGAGTACACAACCGGAATCTCCTCGCGGTGATTCGCATGCATCTGGAGAATACGGCCAATGCGTTCGCGCTTGTTTTTCGTCGAATTCAAGACATACGAACCAGACGAGAGTGTGCCGGAATACACGCGAAAGAATGCGAGCTTCCCGACAAACGGATCTGTCATGATCTTGAACGCAAGCGCCGAGAACGGTTCTTCATCACTCGCGTGACGCTCCATTTCGTCACCGTCAGGCGACGTTCCTTTGATCGCCGGCACATCAAGCGGCGACGGAAGGTAATCGACAACCGCGTCAAGCATCGGTTGAACACCCTTGTTACGGTAGGACGAGCCACAGAGGACTGGCACGAGCGTCGATGCGATTGTACCTTTTCGAAGCGCACGTTTGATCTCTTCAATCGTGAGCTCTTCGCCTTCCAGGTACTTCTCCATCAATTCGTTCTCAACCTCGGCGCACGCCTCAAGCAACATCGTGCGATACTCTTCAACTTGCGCCTGATATTCTTCCGGGATGTCACGAGCTTCAGAAGTCGTTCCCAAATCGTCTGTGTAAACAATCGCCCGATTCTCAACCAGATCGATGACGCCGAGGAAATGATCTTCAGCGCCAATCGGGATCTGAATCGCGACGGGGTTTGACTTGAGACGATCGCGGATCTGGCGAACGCATTCAAAAAAGTCAGCGCCGATAATATCCATTTTATTGACATAGGCCAAACGGGGAACATTGTACTTGTCCGCTTGTCGCCAGACGGTTTCTGACTGTGGTTCTACGCCGCCCTTGGCGTCAAACACCGCCACCGCACCATCGAGCACACGCAAAGAGCGTTCGACCTCAACGGTGAAATCGACGTGCCCTGGCGTATCGATGATGTTGATGCGGTGAGCCTTCCACTGCGCCGTTGTTGCCGCCGACGTAATGGTGATCCCGCGCTCTTGTTCTTGAACCATCCAGTCCATGGTCGCCGCGCCTTCGTGAACCTCGCCAATCTTATGCACGCGGCCTGTGTAAAACAGGATACGCTCCGTGGTCGTCGTCTTGCCCGCGTCGATATGCGCCATGATACCAATGTTGCGCGTTTTATCGAGCGGAAACTGCCTTGCCATGAGTCGTGTCCTCCTTTCCTTGCAATCTCATGATCCTACCAGCGATAGTGGGCAAACGCCTTATTCGCTTCCGCCATGCGATGCGTATCTTCACGTTTCTTTACAGCACCGCCGGCATTGTTGGCCGCATCCAGAATCTCATTGGCCAAACGATCGTCCATACTCTTTTCGTGACGCTGCCTAGAGTACTGAACAAGCCAACGCAACCCAAGTGTCGTTCGACGGTCCGGGCGAACTTCAACAGGCACTTGGTAGTTCGACCCGCCAACCCGGCGCGCCTTTACTTCCAAGACTGGCATAATGTTTTTCATCGCCGCGTCAAACACTTCCATCGGGTCTTTACCCGAACGTTCGCGCACCTTTTCAAACGCACCGTAGACGAGATTCTGCGCCACACCGCGCTTGCCATCGAGCATCACTTTATTGATCAAACGAGTAACCAATTTATTGGTAAAAAGCGGATCCGGCATAACATCCCTACGGGGCACAGGTCCTTTTCTTGGCATGAATACATCCTCCTTTCTCGCACGATCCATTCCATCGCGCGCCGCAAACAATCAGCGCAATCCATCGCGACTGTCGCAATGGCGCTACATTTTACTTTTTCTTTTTAGGACGCTTTGCGCCATATTTGGAGCGCGCTTGCTGACGGTCTTTCACGCCAGCCGTATCGAGCGCGCCGCGGACAATGTGATAGCGAACACCTGGCAAGTCTTTTACGCGACCTCCGCGAACGAGTACGACGGAGTGTTCCTGCAGGTTGTGGCCAATTCCGGGAATATAGGCAGTAACCTCAATCCCGTTCGTCAAGCGAACACGCGCGTATTTGCGAAGTGCCGAGTTTGGTTTTTTCGGCGTCATCGTTCCTACACGAGTACAAACGCCACGTTTTTGTGGTGAAGGCAAGTCTGTCTGCTCTTTTTGAAAGCTATTGTAGCCTTTTTGAAGCGCAGGAGCGCCAGACTTGTCTTCGAGCACCAAACGTCCTTTGCGGACGAGTTGGTTGATTGTCGGCATCGTGTGCACCTCCTTCCAAGAGTGGTTCTGCAGTATATTTTAGACCACAGACCCTGGTGGTTCATTTTGAGAGCCAAAAAAAGAATCACACATCGTCCCGAAGAAACCCTACGGTTGACGTAGCTAATTTCATTCCGCAGGCTGCGCCTAGCGCACCTTGGCAATCAACCCAGTTGATCTTGACGCCCTTTTCTTTGCAGATGGCAATCACAGGGTTAATGACATGGCGGTCAACATCTCGAGCGATATAGACTTCCGAGATCCGGTCGCGTTCGATCGCCCGCAAAGTCGACGAAGTTCCGACTGTACGACGCTGCTGTTTTTTGACCCGTTGATACATTAGGTGACACCTCAACGCTCACATGTAGGCACACTTTGAGATATTATCACGTCAGTATCTTTAAAGTCAAGAAAACCGGAGAGCATCCCAGGCCCCACGCATCTTTTTCCCAGTTGGTCGACCACGGGGACCATTCGAATGCCAAATAGAACCAGACTTCAGGATTTAGTATTTTCTCCATATCATTCGCGCTTAGACTTGTCAGTTCAACACGAATCGGGAATCGTCCCTGGAGTTCTGGAATCAAGTCTGACGGCTTAGCCATATGGAACGCACCTGCTGCAATAAACAAAATGTGATCCGTTTTGACTGGACCGTGTTTCGTAATAACTCAAGTTTCGCACCCCTACGCAGCCAGACGAGCCTTGAGTTTACTGGGCAGACAGGCTAAAAAGTGTTGCAACTCTTCCTCTTGGATCGTCATGCCTTCATCCCATGTTTGCACCATGGCTTGGGAAAGAAGAGCCAATAGACGATGGATGATGTCCGCGTAGCGTACGTCGGACATTTTGTCGCAGAGGTCTAGAAATAATCGTCCAAGCGTGCGTGGATCCTGTTCGTTGCGCGTTTCGACAGCCAGGTAGGTGTATCGTGCGAAGACGATTGTGTGCGCGATCATCGAATCGTAGGATCGCCCTTGTAACTCTTTGGCCAATTGTAGGTGAGACTTCACCATTTTGAAGAACACTTCTATATCTCACCGCTTCCCGTATAGGCGCACTACCTCCTCGTCAGCCATTGTGGTGTCGGTGCAGAGCAACGTCAGCCACTGCTTGGATCGTTGACGGTCACGGACGAAGACGATTTGGGCTTGTACCTCTTTGCCATTCTCATCGTTTCCGATCCCCACCACAACGGAGAAGCCAGGATCTTGGCGCTCCCCCGGCGCTTGGTCAACAACCCATACAACTGCGGCAGGGTCACTTTTTTCCGTCGTAGAGATAATGAAGCGTTTTGAGTGCCTTGAGCATGCAAATGACGGTCATCTTGTGCTGGACGGCTCGCAGGATCGTGGAAGGAAATGCGAACCAACGGTCAAACAACAGCACGCGTGTCTGGATGCCCATGGCTTGCGCCTGCTCCAAGAGTTAGAATAGCGTCACCGTCGCTTTGCTCATGCTCTCCCGTCGCCTGTGATACCCCGACGTTCTGCGATCCACACTCGGATTTGCCTTTTGTATGTGGTTTTCCACCTTTTCGGAGATGAGCAACGAGAAGGCGAGAGGAACAAAGGAGTTGCCGTCTGACCAGCCCAGCGTCAACATGCGAAATCCCTTCACAAAACGATGGGCGGCATGATCAAACACCCGCGCGGACAGTTCCACCTTCTTGCTCCGGTTACGGCTATACGCGAGTCATCGACAATGAGGACATCGACGCGATCTTCGGAGGTCAAGGCTTTCATCCGAGCGATCACGGCCGAGTTCAGAAGCAGGAGAAAGCGCCGCCAATTATGGGTGGACGCATTCAAAAACGATACACCGTGTCCTATTTGAAACCGGCATTGCGCTCCTTCTCCAGGTTCCAGGAAAGGTCACATCCAAAGAAGACGAGGGCAAAGAGAAACTGAAACAGGCGGAGGGCAGGCACCCCTGCTTTCTTGGTGATTCGGGACTTCGAAAGAATCGAGGCAAGACGGTACTCAGAAAAGAAGGTCAAGGCGGATGCAGGGAGTTGATTGGGAGATGGGTTTTCGCGTACCATGTAAGAAACACACTCACTTTCGGTAAATTGGTTGTCTCAGCAACACCATTTTACCAGAGTAGAGAGTG
>NZ_LPVJ01000059.1 GCF_001516615.1 Ferroacidibacillus organovorans
CTGAAACGGACATACATAGATTCGTACGACCTTTCCCCTTAGGTTTGAGTCCGCCGAACCCATCTTGGTGATATTCCTTCAGATAACGCCGCAAGGTTCGTTCCGATAACCCTGTTTGTACACAGAGCTGGGCCTTCATCTCCCTCAGCTTCGCTGGATCCAAGCCATCCTCGAGCAGTGGAGATAATAGTTGAAACCTCGCTACCGCAATTTCTTCCGCCTTCTTCCCATCTTTCACGTCTAAGCCCTCCTTTTAGTAGACCTAGGATGACTGTAGACTGGGTTCATGCGGACAGACATGCAGAACGGGTATGTACCCACAAATGTGTATTTGCAATCGGCCGGACAACTCTGGCCAGCCACCCATCGGCATCGCCGACAAACCGTCCAATGGTTTGGAGTGGAGATTGCGAAGGAGTGGACAACTCCGGCACAGGAAGATTGAATCGATGGGCAATGGCAGTTAAACATCCTACTGCATAAGGGGACCAACTGGTGAACCACTGCCGCAGGCGAAAAAGGGTTGACTCGTCTGCCGCAACTGCAGGATTTTGTTGGCTGACGGTCTCCTCAATACTTGCCGCATCATAACGCTTGTAGGGGACTAAGATGTTGGGGAGTTCGTGGTGTATCTTGCAACACGATTCACAGCGCATCCTACGAATCACGAGTGTCACTTTTTCACCCGAACTTTGTATGTACCTTCTGCGTCGACTCCCGATCACCCCGAGATATCCTTGGCAACAAGGACAGGGAATGACTTCTTCACTCCTGACAAAAACACTCATTTCAGCACTCCACAGCAGCTGAAAAACTGATACAATAACCATACGTTGATTATTGGGATGGACGTCTCTAGTGACACCGTTGGTCCGGTGCCACGCAAAAGAGAGGCGTCCTTTTCCTTTCCTAAAGTTGTGGCCATTATATCTAGCAATCCATGGACAGGCAATACCGTCAGTTTTCGGGCATTTTGACTCAGCAGAAACAAACACGATACCCGCCGTGACGGGCGACATGTTCAACGCGATGAAAAAGCGTCTTCAATTTATCTTCCGTCGATGGCGCACCCTGTTTCTTTTGAATGACGACGTAAAGCGCCCCTTCAGGATCGAGCCTACTGCGTGCCATCTCATACAGCGTAAACACAACGCTCTTGCCCGCGCGAATCGGCGGATTCAACAATATGACGTCGTACGCCTGCTCATCGCTTCGCAAAACCTCAACAGCGTCGCCGCACAAAATTCGCGCACGATCGCGCACGTGATTAATCTGTGCATTTTGATCGGCCAGCGCCACTGCGCGTGCATTCACATCAAGCATCGTAACAAGCGCCGTCTCCGAGGTTTTAAGCACGCTCACACCAACCGCGCCATAGCCACAACCAAGATCAAGGACACGCGCATGCGGCGGTATGTGCGCAGACTCCACCAAGAGACGCGTTCCGTCATCCACGCGCTCCCGACTGAACACACCGTGGTCCGTTTGAAACGTCAAAAACACATCTTTGATACACACCGTCCAACGCACCGGAGAAGAAGAGGACTGAGGATTTTCCGTGTAGTAGTGGTCACTCATGATCGCTCACCTGACAGACAAAAGGAGCGCCGCAAAGCAGCAACTCCTTTTGGTCATCATCCATTCTATCGATTCACTTACTTGATCTCGACCGTGCCGCCAGCTTCGTCGATCTTCGCTTTGATACCCTCTGCATCTTCCTTGCTCACTTTCTCCTTGAGCGGTTTTGGCAGGTTGTCTACGAGATCCTTCGCTTCTTTCAAACCAAGACCCGTGACTTCGCGGACCGCTTTGATGACATTGATTTTGGAGGCGCCAGCGCCCGTCAAAACAACGTCAAATTCTGTTTGTTCCGCTTCCGCCTCAACCGCGGCGCCACCGCCGCCACCCATCGCGACAGGCGCTGCAGCCGTCACGCCAAACTCTGTTTCAATCGCTTTCACCAATTCATTCAACTCAAGTACAGTCATCGACTTGATCGCTTCGAGAATTTGCTCACTCGACATCTCAATTCCTCCTTGGAATCACACTATAAATTGACAGTGATATACACTGTGCGTACGTCACCTTCATGAATCGGCAATTTAAACGCCAGCCGCCTCTTTTTGATCGGCGACTTGCTTTGTCGCATAAGCGAAGTTCCGCATCGGCGCCTGAAGCACACTGAGCAACATCGACAGCAAACCTTCGCGCGATGGCAATGTCGCCAACTCTTTGACGCCGTCAACATCAATGACGCGCCCTTCCACCAGCCCGCCTTTGATCTCAAGCGCTTTGTGCTTCCCAGCAAAATCATTGAGGATCTTGGCAGGACTGACAACGTCCTCACCAAACGCAACCGCCGTTGGCCCTTTCAAAAAAGGATCCAATCCCTGCACTTGTGCAATCTCCGTCGCGCGTCGCGTCAACGTGTTTTTAAGTACGCGAAAGTCGATCCCAGCTTCGCGAAGATTCTTGCGAAGTTCCGTCACTTCAGCAACCGTGAGACCGCGATAGTCTGTAACGATCACACTCTTGGCTGCTTGAAACTTCTCGACAACCTCAGCGACGACCTGCGCCTTCTCTTCATGCACGCTCATATCTGACACCTCCACTCTACATTGGTTGCTGTAAACCAAAAGACCCCCGCTTTGCGACGGAGGTCTTTTCTCGAACCCAAACGCTGTCAAAGTCAAACGTTCCTTTGAAGTGTCAGAGTGTCGACGACCTCGGCAGGTTACATTAAGCCTTGCGGCACCTGCTGTCTACAGCGCGACATACAGTTTAACTATAACAGAATGCGGGGCATAACACAATCGGCATACCCCGCATCTCCCGTCAGACAGCTCACTCAGCCGCAGACGACGCCGACAGGCGCTGAAGGTTCACTTGAACGCCTGGCGCCATCGTGCTGCTCACGCTGACGTTGCGGAAATACTGACCTTTCGCCGCCGCTGGCTTCGCCTTTTGAAGCGCGTCGACAATCGCGCGGAAATTCCCGAGCAATTGCTCTGTCGAAAAGCTGACTTTGCCGAGAACCGCGTGGACATTGCCGCCTTTATCAAGGCGATATTCCACTTTACCGGCTTTGACTTCTTCAACTGCACGTTTTACATCAAATGTTACCGTGCCCGTTTTCGGGTTTGGCATCAAACCGCGCGGACCGAGGACGCGACCCAAACGACCAACAGAGGCCATCATGTCAGGCGTCGCAATTGCCGCGTCAAACTCCAGCCAGCCACCCGCGATGCGTGCGATGAGATCGTCATCGCCAACAACGTCAGCCCCTGCCGCCTCCGCCTCGCGCGCCTTGTCGCCTTTTGCAAACACGACCAGGCGAACCGAACGCCCCGTGCCGTGCGGCAGAACGACTGCACCGCGAATTTGTTGATCATTCTTCCGCTGGTCAAGACCCATCCGGAATGCAACTTCGACCGTTGCATCAAACTTTACGACAGACGTCTTTTTCACAAGCTCCATCGCTTCTAGCGGATCGTACGCCTTTTCCGGGTCGATCAACTTCACGACATCCTGATACTTTTTCCCCGCCATTTGATCACTCTCCTTCACATGTGGTAAGCGGTATGCAAATACCTCCCACGAACATCAGGGAAGGTCTTACTCCCCGACTGTCACGCCCATCGAACGCGCCGTGCCTTCGACCATCCGCATCGCAGCTTCGACTGAAGCCGCATTTAGATCAACCATCTTCAACTCCGCAATCTCGCGAACTTTCGCACGGCTGATCGTGCCAACCTTTTTCTTGTTCGGCTCGCCAGAACCAGACTCAATGCCAATCGCCTTTTTGATCAAAATCGCCGCTGGCGGCGTCTTTAGCTCAAACGTAAACGAGCGATCTTCGTACACCGTGATAACAACTGGAATCACGGTTCCCGCCTGATCTGCCGTGCGTGCATTAAACTCTTTGCAAAACATCATAATGTTGACACCGGCTTGGCCAAGAGCTGGACCAATCGGTGGCGCTGGCGTGGCCTTGCCCCCAATAACCTGGAGCTTCACGATCTTCATAACGCGTTTTGCCACTGCGCACACCTCCTCTTTTCGCTCAGAATGTGGTCATGACGGACGCTTTGCACCACGCGACCTCCCACAGGTACGTATAGCACACATCACAACCAAATGATTATAGTTTTTCGATCTGATCAAAATCAAGTTCTACTGGTGTATCACGACCGAACATCGTGACGACCACCTGTACTTTTTCAAGCGTCATGTCGATCTGATCGATCGTTCCGACGAAGTTTGCAAACGGTCCCGCGACAATTCGCACAGCCTCTTTTTGTTCGAAATCAAAACGCGTCTTCACATCATCCACGCCCATTTGGCGCATGATCGAGCGCACCTCGTTGGACAATAGAGGAATCGGTTTGGCCCCCGACGTATTGGCGCCAACAAACCCCGTCACCCCCGGCGTATTGCGCACCACATACCAGGAGTCATCCGTCATGATCATCTCGACGAGAACATAACCGGGATAAACCTTGTGTTGAACCGTTTTTCGCTTGCCGTTTTTGACCTCGATCTCCTCGTTCACTGGGACGAGAACGCGAAAAATCTTGTCCGACATGTCCATCGACTCAACGCGGCGCTCAAGGTTTGCTTTCACTTTGTTTTCATAACCGGAGTACGTGTGCACCACGTACCAATTGACTTCTGTCTGATTGTCCATTCCCGAGGGCGGACGCCCGCACCTCCCCTGCGTAGATGACTAAGAACCGATCCCGATCAACTGAAAGAGTTTCGTAACCAGAAGATCGAAAGCATACGTTAAAACAAAAAGAATGACGCAAACGACAACAACGGTCGTCGTATATCGCACCATTTCCTTGCGATTGGGCCAGCGCACCTTTTTTAGTTCCGCGTAGACTCCCTGAAAATAAGAGAAGGGCCGCGGCAAGGAGCGAGCTTCTTCAGACGGCGTTGAACTCACGAACGCTTCGCCTCCATCCATCTCTGAAAGCAATCGACGATCAACGCGTCTCGCGGTGCACCGTGTGACCGTTGCAGAACTTGCAGTATTTCTTGAGTTCCATACGGTCCGGGTTGTTCTTCTTGTTTTTAATGCTCGTGTAGTTGCGCTGCTTGCAATCTGTGCACGCCATCGTGATCATGACCCTCACATCATCCACCTCCAAAACCACGGTCAAAAATCCGTAAAAATACCCATATACATTACCACTGTGTTAATTGGAAGTCAACAAAAAAATCAGACGTTAAAAAGGGACGGCACCCGCCCCTCGACGCCTGACCATCTTATCAAAAAAACCGGCACATTACAAAAAGCGGTCTTCCAGGTACTTTTCCAGTTTCCGTTTGACGCGTTGAAGCGCATTGTCAATGCTTTTGACATGACGCTGCAAATCTTCCGCGATCTCTTGATACGAACGTCCATCGAGATAGAGCATCAAAACATCCCGCTCAAGCCCACTCAGAAGCTCTGCCATCTTGCCCTCAATCGCAGAGAATTCTTCCTGGTGAATGAACAGCTCCTCCGGGTCAGTGACGCGCGCGCCGCCAATGACATCCATGAGCGTGCGATCCGAATCTTCTTCGTATATAGGCTTGTCCAGCGAAATATAGGAGTTGAGGGGAACGTGTTTCTGCCGCGTCGCCGTCTTGATCGCCGTGATGATCTGGCGTGTCACACACAGCTCTGCGAACGCTTTGAACGACGAGAGTTTGTCATCGCGAAAATCGCGAATCGCCTTGTAGAGCCCAATCATGCCTTCTTGAACAATGTCTTCGCGATCCGCCCCGATGAGGAAATACGATCTTGCCTTCCCGCGCACAAATGACTTGTAGCGATGAATCAGACTGAGCAGTGCGTCATCGTCACCGATCCGTACACACTCCACCAGCAGTTCATCAGGGATGTCAGAGAGATCTCGCTCCAGAGTAACGGGGATTTCCATAGCCATGTGGCATCCCTCCTGCTGAACCTAAAAAAACGCAATATGGACATCTTTTTTTGTCGTGACCTATCGAGAGCAACAGACAGGGGCGTATTTCATAATCCTTTGAAGTGAGCCTAGTATACATTATGTAATCTAGCAAGGTCAACGATGGAATGAGAGATCCGATGAGAGAATTCCTGCCAAACACCAGGAAAATTTACGCTAGCCCATTCTGAAACGGCAAACAGCACCTCCCAAACCTCACAGGAAGTGCTGTTCATCGCGTTTTAAATTCACCCAACCGCCATTTAACGCTTTATTCCGACGCAGGTCAGGCAGTAGATTGTTCCGCACCTCAGATCGGCGATTTCAGGTTTCGCCGCTGTCGCACCGCTTCAAACAACAAGATGCCTGTCGCCACCCCAGCGTTTAGCGATTGAATTTTCCCTGTCATCGGGATGCGAATCAAGTGGTCACAGCGTTTTTTGACGAGCGGCGCAAGCCCGGCACCCTCATTGCCGATGACGAGCACAACATCTTCCGTCAAATCGACGCGATCATGCGCCTGCTCCCCTTCTGCATCCGCCCCATAGACCCAAAAACCTGCTTTTTGCAATGTTTCGATCGCCTGACTCACATTCCCGACGCGGGCAACCTGTACATGCTCAAGCGCACCCGCCGAAGCTTTCGCCACCGTGCCCGTAAGCGGAACCGCGCGCCGTTTCGGAATGATCACGCCGTGCGCGCCAGCAGCCTCCGCAGAGCGCAAGATCGAGCCGAGATTATGCGGGTCTTCCAGGCCATCAAGAAGAACGATCAGCCCCGGGCCATGCGCCCTGGCATGCGCGATGAGCGCTTCGAGCTCAACATAATCCTTCGCACTCAAATAGGCAGCGACACCTTGATGGCTTTTGTTTTGCGCAAGCTCATCAAGTTTTGCCTTTGGCACCATTTGCGTGACGATGCCGTTTGCGCGCGAAAGCGCCATGATTTCACCGATGCTTCCGCCTGACGCTCCTTCCTGGATCAAAAGCTTATTCAGCGTTCGCTGCCCCTTGATCGCTTCGATCACCGCGCGACGCCCGATGATCATCTCCATTTCTTGCGCCTCGATGTCTGCACCTTCGCGTTCGCGAATGGGATCGCGACTTGGCATGCCGCGCGAGTTGCTCCTTCTGCGCGCATCCTCAGAACCGCGAGAATCGCCCCCCTTGCGAAAACCACTTTCTGACCGCCCCGGTCTCCCACTGCGTTCGGAGCGGGATTTAAACCCTTGCGCTCGCCCTGATCCTTGATTTCTCAATCTGACACACCCTTCATCGATAATCGATACATACGATTTGACATCTTCACTCAGGCTCCGCAAGAAGCATCCGAAGAAGCTCTTCCATCCGCGCTTGATCCCCGGTCAAATAGAGGTACCCCAATAGCGCCTCAAGCCCCGTGCTATGCCGATAGTCGGCCATCCGTGCCGACTTTGGCATGGAGTGGCTCTTCGCGTTTCGGCCACGCTTGAAAATGGACATCTCCCGCTCCGTCAGGCGCTCCGACATGCGGCGGATGCGATCCGCCTGATTGACCGCTTTCACATAGCCGAGCGCCTGTTGATGCAGTTGATTCGGTTGGCGCTCACCTTTTGCAATCAGCGATTCACGCACGGCCAGTTCCCACACCGCGTCCCCAAGATATGCGAGCGCGAGCGGAGCGACCGCAAACGCCTCCTGTTCACTCATCATGCCTCTCGCCACCAGCGTGTACCCTGTGCGGTGTCTTCCAATTTCACGCCGCGCGCCGCGAGTTCCTCGCGAACACGGTCCGCGCGCGCAAAATCCCGCGCCTTGCGGGCTTCTTCGCGCTCCTTGACCATGCGATCAATCTCCTCATCACGCTCCGCATCACTCTCACGCAGCCCAAAGAGCGAGAGCCATGCCACAAGCTTTGCGCGATAGCTCTCAAGCCCTTTTCGCGTGATGGCGGAAGAGTGAATGTACTGGTTGCCTTCACGCACAAAATCAAACAAAACACCAAGCGCGTCTGCTGTGTTGAAGTCATCGTCCATCGCGGCACGCAGGCGCTCCTCTACTGCCGCGAATTGCATTGCTTCACCTTCTGGCAGGTAATCCATGCCAAGGCGCAGTGTGAGATGCTCGCGAAAATTGTCGATCCGCCGAAGCGCCGCCGTCATCTGTCCCATGATCTCATCCGAATAATTGATCGGATTGCGATAGTGTGCAGACAAGAGAAACAGCCGAAGCGCGCGCGGGTCATACCGCTGTGCGAGTTCGTGGACAAAAATGCTGTTGCCAAGCGACTTCGACATTTTTTGGTTGTCGATGTTGATGTAGCCGTTGTGCATAAAATACGCAGCCAGCGGTTTGCCAAGAATGGACTCACTCTGCGCAATCTCATTCTCATGATGCGGAAAGAGCAAGTCGTGACCTCCGCCGTGAATGTCAATGTGATCGCCAAGGTATTTGCGGATCATCGCCGAGCACTCGATATGCCATCCCGGACGGCCGCGCCCCCACGGACTCTCCCAGGCTGGCTCCCCAGGTTTCGCCGCTTTCCATAGCGTAAAATCAGTCACGTGCCGTTTCTTCTCAGAGACTTCAACGCGACTGCCCGCCTGGAGATCTTCGAGCGACTGATTGGAGAGTTTTCCGTAATCCGGAAAACGCGTCGTCTCAAACAGCACATCGCCGTCCGCCTCATACGCATATCCCGCGCGCACCAAAGACGCGATAAAGTCGATGATATCCTGCATCGTTTCCGTGACGCGCGGGTGTACGTCAGCCCGTTCAATGCCGAGCGTCTCCGCGTCCTGAAAATACGCCTCGATATAAGAATCGGCCACCTCCGTGACGCTCGTTCCCAACTCGTTTGCGCGCACAATCAGCTTATCGTCGACATCCGTAAAATTTTGGACGAACGTTACGCGGTAGCCGCGATAGCGCAAGTACCTGCGCACCATGTCAAAAACGACAAACGCGCGCGCATTCCCAATGTGAAAATAATTGTAAACTGTCGGCCCGCAAGAATACATGCGGACAACGCCCGGTTCAAGCGTTTGAAACGGTTCCTTCTGTCCCGTCAGACTGTTATAAACCCGAATAGACATTTGAATCTTCCCCCAACGTTTTCCCTTGCGCTTTGCTAAGTTTACTCTCGAGTTCCGCGATGTGACGTTCCAGTTTTGCGATGCGGTCTTCAAGCATCTCACACTGATCGCTCACAGGATCGGGCAGATTTGTCTGGTCCATCTCATCAACGCGCCGCCCTTCGAGAACGACGATGCGCGCCGGAATGCCGACGACCGTGGAGTTGGCCGGGACTGGCTTTAGCACGACAGACCCCGCGCCAATTTTCGCATAATCGCCAACCGTAATCGAACCGAGAATTTTTGCCCCCGTCGCGATCAGGACGTGGTTCCCAATCGTTGGATGGCGCTTGCCCCGCTCCTTGCCTGTACCTCCAAGTGTCACACCTTGATACATGACCACATAGTCGCCAATCACTGCCGTTTCACCAATCACAACACCGTCACCGTGATCGATAAACAACCCCTTGCCTATGACCGCCCCAGGATGAATTTCAATTCCCGTAAAAAATCTTGCCAATTGCGACAAGACACGCGCCAATGTCGTCACGCCTCGAACATGCAGGGCGTGCGCGATGCGATACACCCAAACCGCGTGCAGCCCCGCGTAGGTCATGTACACTTCAAAGCGAGAGCGAGCGGCCGGATCCAGTTGCATGACGTGATCAACATCTTCTCTCATGCTCTGTAACATCAACTGCACCTCCAAAAACATGAAATGCCGTCTCCGGTAATCCCAGAGACGGCGTCAGCCGTGGTCCCACTCTGCTTCGCGCAATAAATAGCGCCTTTCACGGCGATAACGAGCCGATCCGTCGAGGACTACTGAGAACATCCCTGTTCATCCCGCTCGCGTGCAGTGCATTCAACCCGTCGCCAAGACCTTTTTCTCAACCGGTATTCCATACCGCAAAAGGCTCTCTGTCAAGGCGCACCGAGTTTACTCCTCTGCGCGTTCGATTGTCGATCCATATCATCTTTGAAATACACACTTACATGCGAAAATGGGGATGACTCGATAGAGCAATCCCAGCGTGACACTCAGTCTATTCTACCCTAACGATTTGCTTTTGACCAGTGCCTGCCGCGCGCGCTTCACACATCTTTCACATCCAATAAGCGCAAGTGAGCGATTCAAGTCCGGCCCGTGTAGCGTCCCCGTAAGCGCCGCGCGAATTGGCATGAACAAGTCTTTGCCCTTGAGCTTGGTTTCTTCTTGTACACGTCGGATCACCGCTTTAAACCCATCCGCTGTTCCGTCACAAGAAGTGCCGAGAATTCCCAACAATCCCTCGATCACCGTGTTCGCGTGAGGTAACGCAAGCGTCTTTGCGGCATCGTCATCAAAGGTCACTTCCTCCGCGAGAAAACTGCGGGCAAACCCTTCAATCTCTGTGAGCTGCGTCACTTTTTCCAAAACCAGCGACAAGAAGTCGCGCAGCCACGCATCATCCGGCACCATCACACCACTGCCACTGAGCGTCACGCGCGCCTGGTCAAGAAGCGCGGCGGGATCTGCCGAACGCAGGTAGTGTCCGTTCATCCACTGCAGTTTTGCAGCGTCAAAAAATGCACCGCTTTTGCTCACGCGCTCTAGATCAAACCGTTCAATCAATTCTTGTTTTGTCATGATCTCTCGCTCACCGCCTGGCGACCAACCCAGAAGCGCCAGGAAATTGAAGATCGCATCAGGCAGGTAGCCAAGCGCCTTGTACTGATCGATGAACTGGACAATCGACTCGTCCCGTTTGCTGAGTTTTTTCCCGTTTGCCCCGAGTATCAGCGGCACGTGTCCAAACATTGGCGGATTCGCCCCAAACGCCTCATACAGATAGAGTTGACGCGGTGTATTCGAAATATGTTCTTCCCCGCGAATCACGTGCGTAATCTCCATAAGCATATCATCGACCGTAACCGCAAAATTATAGACGGGGACACCGTTTGATTTCACAATCACAAAATCACCGCCGACATGCTCTGGCTCAAATTGCATCTCGCCGCGGACGATGTCAACAAAAGAAACCGCGTGCTCCGGCACCTGAAAGCGGATCGT
This sequence comes from Ferroacidibacillus organovorans, assembly GCF_001516615.1. Lineage (GTDB taxonomy): Bacteria > Bacillota > Bacilli > Alicyclobacillales > SLC66 > Ferroacidibacillus > Ferroacidibacillus ferrooxidans_B. Next base: position 11,063 of record NZ_LPVJ01000059.1, read on the forward strand.
GTACGCGTCACCGCGCTCCATGCGCAGCGCGCGCTCATTTTCCGAGCGTGTCCGACACGTCCCGATATAGTGAGGTGTGATCCCTTCTGACTGCTGTTTCTCGCGAACGGCAGTCAGTTCCTCCTCCGTACAAAAACAGGGATAGGCACGGCCCGCTTGAACCAACTTATCGACATGGTCGCGATAGATGCCAAGACGCTCCATGCACGTGTAAGGCCCAAAAGGCCCTCCCACTTGGTAGCCCTCTTGCCACTCAATGCCAAGCCAACGCAGATTCTCTGCAAACTCGTCAGCTGCATTCGCGACATTGCGCTCAAGATCAGTGTCTTCAATGCGCAAAATAAATGTGCCCTGATGATGCATTGCATACAAATAATTGAATAGCGCGGTCCGCGCGCCACCGATATGTAAATGCCCTGTCGGGCTTGGCGCGTAGCGTAGTCGTACAGTCATTTTGATCCCCACTTCTCAGATTTGTTCCTCCACCGCAAAGCCGCGCCCTGGCGTCACCCGCCGTTACATCTGAGCAGCTCGGCGCGCGAGCGAGACGAGCGCTTGCGCTGCGATCCCTTCTTTGCGTCCGACAAACCCCATGCCCTCCATGGTGGTCGCCTTCAAGCTAACCTGATCCTCATTCACTTGAAGCGCATTCGCCATCTTTTGAACCATTTCTTTTTTATAAGGTGAAAGTTTTGGCATCTCTGCCATCACCATCAAATCGGCGTTGGAAACGACATACCCGCGCGCAGCAATCAGATCAACAACGCGCGTCAGCAACTGCATGCTGGAGATACCGCGATACTGTTCATCCGTATCCGGAAAATGGTCGCCAATGTCGCCAAGCGCAAGCGCCCCAAGCAACGCGTCCATGAGCGCGTGCAAAATGCGTCCGCATCCGAGTGCCCCAAAAGCCCCACAGCAGACGGGATCTCCACACCCGCCAGGATAAGCGGTCTGCCCGCTTGAAACCGATGAACATCAAACCCTAATCCGACCCGCATCGCAAAGCCTCCCACATGGCAAGAAAAAGTCGATCAGAGGGCTCTGTAATCTTCAAATTGTGCGCAGCGCCTTGAACAATGTCGACCACACAGCCCAACCGCTCTACAACACTCGTGTCATCCGTCGCGAGAAACCCTGCGCAACGCGCCTCTTCGTGCGCGCGTTCCAGCCAGTCGCGCCGAAAGACTTGCGGCGTTTGCAATTGATAGAGCTGCTCGCGCTCCACACGCCCCGCAATTGTTTCGCGCTCCGCCCGTACAAGCGTATCCCGCACCGCGTGACCGAGCGTCGCCGCACCGGTCGCACGCCCCCGCGCCACAACCGCGCGGACATCCTCTTCGCAAAGAAAGGGACGGGCCGCATCGTGCACCAGCACCATCTCCCTCGTACATGTGCGAAGCCCGTTTCGCACGGACGACTGGCGATCAGGACCGCCCGCCACCAACCGCGTTGCACCGAGTCCCGCTTCGCGAAGATCATCGCCTGCTGGCACCAGGTCGTCCTCATGCATCACAATCGCAACCGACGTAAAGCCATACATTTGAAACAGGCGGGTGACATAGCTAAACAGTGGCTGACCACAAAGCGTCAACCACTGTTTTCTCACACCCGACTTCATTCTCGAACCGGTTCCCGCCGCCATAATCAAAACGTCGACATCGTCAAAGTGATCCATCTCGCGCGATTCCCTGCCTTACGTCTCTCCTCAAACCTATCAGCCTATTATAGCGCTTTTTCGAGGAGTTTGGGCTTCGCAAAGATCATTCGCCCAGCGGATGTTTGAAGGACACTCGTCACAACCACTTCGAGTCGATTGCCAATGTGCTCGCGTCCGCCTTCGATAACGATCATCGTACCGTCATCCAGGTAACCGATCCCTTGTCCAAACTCTTTTCCATCCTTGATTACAAGAACAACGATCTCTTCTCCCGGCAAGACGACTGGTTTCACTGCGTTCGCCAAGTCATTAATGTTTAAAACAGAAACCCCTTGCAGTTCACAGACCTTATTCAGATTAAAGTCATTTGTAACCACTTTGCCGTCAAGCTGCTTTGCGAGTTTGACGAGTTTGCTGTCAACCTCCGCCACATCCTCAAAGTCTGTCTCAAGAACCTCAACCTTTACCTTGAGTTCCTTTTGTACGCGATTCAGAATGTCCAATCCGCGCCGTCCGCGATTTCGCTTTAACACATCTGAACTGTCAGCGATGTGTTGCAACTCCTCAAGAACGAAAGAAGGAATGACCAAGATGCCCTCCAGAAATCCCGTCTGTACGAGATCGGCGATGCGACCGTCAATGATGACACTCGTGTCAAGCAACTTGGCTCCTACAAAAGGATTCTCTTCTTGCACCGGCTTTGCGCCACCTTTTTCGCGAGAGGCGCGTTGCGCGAGAAACGGGAGCAGTGAAACAATCTCTTCTCGGCGGGAAAAAAAGATGCGAAACCCGAGATATCCTAAAAGAACCGAGACAAAAAACTGAACGTAGATCCCTACATAAGGAATGCGTTCAATCGCCGGTGTCAGCACAAACGCGACAGCCAGTCCTATCAAAAGTCCCACGATCCCTGAAAGGAGATCGAGAAGCGGCGTTTTGATCAGGCGGTCTTCCAGCCAATGAAACCATCTCACAATCGGATCAACGAGAAATGTACCGACTGTCAACCCGATTAAACCGCCAATCAGAATCGAAACAGGAGTGATCCACGTCGAAGAAGGAACATGGATAAGTGCAAACAAATGTTCGCCGTAGGACCACCCGAGTCCAATCCCTGTCACGATAAAAAATAATTGTACAATGCGATTCACCATGGATATTCACCTCCTTTCAAGCAGTATAGGCAATTCCATAACTTTTAAACGTATTCAGAAACACATTACCACGGTGTATTTGGACGGTCAACGAGCCCCCCCTGGCTACTGTCGACACCGCTTGCACGCGGCTGTGCGCACCTGTGTACAAAATAGCAGACGATCCTTACAATTCCCTGTGAACGCGGCGGAAAAAACGGCCGAAAATCCGATACACAGCGCGCAGGTCATGCAGAATGCCAAAGATTCCGTAACCAGCCAAGACCACCATTAAAAAAAGCGGGATAAACGAACGTTGAAAGATAAAAATGCAGACTGCAAACAAAACGATGAGCGGTATAGCCAATAAGGAGACCGTCGGCGGACCGACATGCTTAAAGTTTGGGTAGCGCGATTTGCTCACCATGAGATAGCTAAGCGAAAATGTGAAAATCGCCATGAACGGCAGAGCAATCATTTCATGATAGAGCGCCAGCGCCGCAAGCAACCCACCTGCCGCAGTGATTGGCATGCCAACAAACTCGGTTCGATTGCCCTTTACAACGTGGAATCTCGCCAATCGCAAGACACCTGCGCTGACAAACGCGATCGCTCCAAGAATTCCTGCGACACCAAGCCCGCGCAGTGCCACAACATACATGATGAGCGCAGGCGCCACGCCAAACGTAACAACGTCGCAGAGTGAGTCAAGCTGTTCGCCAAACGCGCTCTCCACGCGAAGCGCGCGCGCGGCGCGGCCATCAAGCGCATCCAGCAGCATGCCTGCGAGCACCAAGATGGCCGCTGTACGCGGATCTCTATCGACGGTGAGAAGCACAGCGGTCATGCCCGCAACGAGATTCGCAAGCGTCAGCATATTGGGAATCAGTCGGAACATAGTAAGCCTCCACGCGTAGAGTGTGTTACTGTCTTCGGGTGCGTCGCCGCTGCTTACAGATTGCGTTCAAGATACACCTGCTCACGCATGCGCTTTAAGCCTTCTTTAATCGAGCGGGCGCGAACGGCGCCAATCCCCTCCACCTCATCCAGTTCTTCAACGGATGCAGAGACAATGCGCCCCAGGCTCTCAAATTCTTCCGCAAGATTCTCAATCACCGGTTGCGGCAAGCGCGGAATCTTATGCAGGATGCGAAACCCACGCGAGAGCACGGTTGCTTCAGACAGATTCTGCACACCGGTGTATCCCAGAAGTTGTGCCAATACCTGCCCATTCAATAGTTCTTCCGCGTCAAGCTCGTGCACTTCTGTCAACACCTGGTGCGGCGTGAGTGATTGCCCTGGCCCCGCGTAATCTTTTACGAGCAAATACGCTTCCTCATCGACTCGCGAAACCAATTCGTCAAGTTGCATCGCAACCAAGCGCCCCTCCGTTCCGAGTTCCGTGATGTAACGCTTGATCTCCGTTCGGATTCTGAGCACCATTTCAAAGCGCTGCACCACATTGACAACATCCTGGAGCGTCACCAATTCGCCCATTTCAAGTGCCGAGAGGTTCCCAAGCGCGTTGTCAAGGACCGTCTTATAGCGTTCCAGAGTTTGAATCGCTTGGTTCGCTTTTGTAACGATGACACTCAAATCTTTCAAGAAATAGCGCAGGTTCCCCTGATACAATGTAATCACGTTGCGGCGCTGGGACACACAGATCACCAGCTTTTGCGTATGACGCGCCATGCGTTCCGCTGTGCGGTGACGCGTTCCCGTCTCACTCGTTGGAATCGAAGGATCAGGGTTCAACTGTGTGTTTGCGTATAGAATTTTTCTCGCGTCATCGCTCAGAATGATCGCGCCATCCATTTTCGCAAGTTCGTAAAGACCAGCCGGTGTAAACTCACAGTTAATCGTGAATCCGCCATCCACGATGGAGAGCATCTCATCATCGCAGCCAACAACGATGAGTCCACCCGTTTTCGCGCGCAATACATTGTCGACCCCTTCGCGAATCGGCGTGCCAGGCGCGACCATGCGCAAAATTTTCATCATGACCGCTTCTTTTTTTCCATCATCTCGTTCCTTCAAATCAACTACCCCCTATGGCACACCGTATCGCATCCGCCACGGTGTCAACCCCGATCAGTTCAAGATCGCGCACGGTCGTCTGCGTCAATCGAGCGACACTCCGATTAGGGGCGATAATACGAGTGAATCCGAGTTTAGCCACTTCCTGAATGCGCTGTTCGAGCCGCGTAACAGCGCGAATTTCACCCGTGAGACCGACTTCCCCGATCACGACGGTCCCCGGCTTTAGCGGCTGTTCGCGAAAACTCGACGTGATGGCAAGACAGATCCCCAAGTCAATCGCAGGTTCATCAATACGCAAACCCCCCGCTACATTGACATACGCATCTTGACTTTGCAAATAGAGTCCCACCCGTTTTTCGAGCACCGCCATAAGCAGAGTGACGCGCTGATAATCCATCCCTGACGCCATCCTGCGCGGCTGGCCAAAAGCGCTTGCCGTGACAAGCGCCTGGATCTCCGCAAGTACCGTACGCGTTCCCTCAAGACTCGCGACAACCGCTGATCCAGCCGCGCCCTGTGTTCGCTCCTCAAGAAAAATCTCCGAAGGACTCGCGACATCCTCCAAACCGCCGCCTTGCATGTCAAACACACCGATTTCATTCGTCGAACCAAAGCGATTTTTGACAGCGCGCAAGATGCGAAATCGATGATGGCGATCGCCTTCAAAGTAAAGCACAGCATCGACCATGTGTTCCATCAGTCGCGGTCCCGCGATCGTTCCATCCTTCGTGACATGGCCGACGATGCATGTCGCAATCTGTGCCTCTTTGGCAAACCGCAAGATTTGCATCGTACACTCCCTCACCTGCTGCGGACTGCCAGGCGCACTCGGCAAGGCGGGGCGAAACATCGTCTGGATGGAATCGATAACTAAGAATATCGGTTGGATATGCTTTACATGCTTTTCAATTTGATCTAAATCGGTCTCTGCCAAAATATAGAGCGACTCTGCAAAAGACCCCAGGCGAGCGGCACGCATCTTCACCTGTTGAGGAGACTCTTCCCCCGTAACATAGAGGGTCTTCCCACCCTCTTTTGCAATGCGGTGCACCGTTTGAAGTAATAGCGTCGATTTGCCGATCCCAGGATCGCCGCCGACTAAAAAGAGGGAGCCCGGAATAATCCCACCGCCTAGCACGCGGTCGAACTCGTGGCTGCCAGACGAATACCGATCCATCTTTTCCATATGTACATCCTGAAGCAGTACTGGAGCAGAAAGACTCGGCAGACGTGCACTCGGCGATGCTTTGGCGTCAATTTCCTCGACCATGCTCCCCCACGTACCACAATTTGGGCACTTCCCCATCCACTTCGGGCTCTCCGCCCCGCACTCTGCGCAGACAAACTTCGTTTTTGTTTTTTTCATCGTGTCACCACTATACGCCTTGAATTTTGTCCTCACCATAGCCAATTGGAGATTTTCTGTAGACGACATTTATGAAGAAAATGCCGTGGGTGAGAACACCCACGGCGTCGAGTCGACACAAAGCCGCTTAGCTGCCAACAACCTCTTTCGTACCGCGAATCACACGCAATCCGCCTTCCGGATCGACATCCATCGTAACGTGATCGCCATGCTTGATCTCCCCGCTAAGCAGCGCCTCCGAGAGACGATCTTCAATATGACGCTGCATCGCGCGCTTTAGCGGACGCGCGCCATACTGCGGATCATATCCTTCTTTCGCCAAAAACGCTTGAGCGTCCTCTGTAAGCGAGAAGTCAAGACCGTAATCGCGCAGCCGCGTGCGAAGTTCTTCTGACAAGAGTTTGACAATTTTTGAGATGTCTTGCTCTGCGAGCGAGTGAAAGACGATGAGATCATCAATCCGGTTTAAGAACTCCGGCCGGAACGTTCGCTTCAACTCTTCCATCATTTTGTCTTTCATGTCGTTGTACTCATTCTCACGATTGTTTGTAAAACCAAGCGGCCCGCCTTTTTTGACCATCTGTGCGCCAACGTTTGACGTCATGATGATTACCGTGTTGCGAAAGTCGACCGTTCTCCCTTTTCCGTCGGTCAATCGACCGTCGTCAAGCACCTGCAAAAGCACGTTGAACACTTCCGGGTGCGCCTTTTCAATCTCGTCGAGAAGCACTACGGAATACGGTTTTCTGCGAACTTTTTCCGTCAATTGGCCGCCTTCGTCAAACCCGACATAGCCCGGAGGCGCCCCTACCAGCCGCGCCGTGGTATGCCGCTCCATGTATTCGGACATGTCAACACGTATCATCGCGTCCTCATCTCCAAACATGGACTCCGCAAGCGCCCGCGCTAATTCCGTTTTCCCGACACCCGTCGGTCCAAGGAAGATAAAGGATCCAATCGGACGCTTTGGATCTTTCAGGCCTGCCCGCGCTCGCCGAATCGCGCGCGCCACTGCCTTGACTGCCTCATCTTGGCCAATGACCCGTTCATGCAGCAACTGCTCCATGTTAAGAAGCCGCTGTGTCTCACCTTCGGCCAGCTTCTTGATCGGAATTCCCGTCCAACTGGACACGATCTCTGCGATGTCTTCCTCTGTCACAGCCACATCATGCGAATCCTGCCGCTGCTGCCACTCCATTTTCCGGCGTTCCAGTTCATCGCGCAGCTTCTGCTCCTGGTCGCGCAGCGATGCGGCCAGCTCAAACTCCTGGCCTTGGATCGCCGAGTCCTTCTCAGAGCGAATCTCTTCGAGTTTTTGTTCCGCCTCTTTTAGGTTGGGCGGAGCGGTATACGTGCGCAGCCGCACGCGCGAGCCTGCCTCGTCAATCAAATCAATCGCTTTATCCGGCAGAAAACGATCCGTGATGTAGCGATCCGAGTAGCGGACTGCCGCTTCCACCGCTTGATCTGTAATTTTTACGCGATGGTGCGCCTCATAGCGATCGCGTAATCCGAGCAGGATTTGAATCGCCTCTTCGGCAGAAGGCTGTTCCACCTTGATCGGCTGGAAGCGGCGCTCAAGCGCGGCGTCCTTCTCGATGTGCTTGCGGTATTCGTCAAGCGTTGTCGCACCAATGCACTGAAGCTCCCCGCGCGCGAGCGCCGGCTTCAGAATGTTTGACGCGTCAATCGCACCCTCTGCGCCACCTGCGCCGATCAGCGTGTGCAGTTCATCGATAAACAGAATCACATTCCCCGCATTGCGGATCTCATCCATGATCTTTTTCAAGCGATCCTCAAACTCACCGCGATACTTGGTTCCGGCGACCACTGTCCCCATATCAAGCACCATGACACGCTTGTTGCGTAGCACCTCAGGAATCTCGTTTGTCACGATGCGCTGCGCCAGACCTTCGGCGATCGCCGTTTTCCCGACGCCCGGCTCACCAATGAGCACAGGGTTATTTTTGGTGCGTCGCGAGAGCACCTGAATCACGCGCTCGATCTCTTGTGCGCGACCGATCACAGGGTCAAGCTTCCCGTCTTTTGCAAGAACCGTCAAATCGCGCGCAAGACCGTCAAGCGTCGGCGTGCTCGCAGACGGCGTGTTGTCTGAACTCGCTTCAGGCGCATCGGAACCAAGCAGTTGAAGGACTTGCTGGCGCGCCTTATTCAGGCTGATCCCAAGGTTTGTGAGCACGCGCGCGGCAATGCCTTCGCCTTCGCGGATGAGGCCAAGCAAAATATGCTCCGTGCCAATGTAATTGTGGCCGAGTTTGCGAGCCTCATCCATTGAAAGCTCGATCACCTTTTTCGCGCGCGGCGTATACGTGGTGCCTGTCGCATTGCCCGTTCCACGCCCGATGATCTGTTCGACTTCGCGCTGAATTTTTTCCGCACTAAGGCCAAAGCTGACGAGCGCTTTTGCCGCAATCCCTTCACCTTCCCGGACAAGCCCAAGGAGGATGTGTTCCGTGCCAACGCCAGGATGTCCGAGCCGGACTGCTTCTTCATGCGCAAGTGTGAGCACCTTTTGTGCGCGTTCCGTAAACCGATTGAACATCATTTTCATCCCCTCCGTTATGACAGCGAACTCGATGGATCGGCGCGCAGCCGATCGCGAATCAAGGCAGCGCGGCGAACATCGCGCTCTTCTGCAGTCATCGTGTGACCCGCCGACTTTTGCAAAGAACCCGGTTGCGTCGCAACCATCAGCTCTTTGAGAATCCCTGCGGAAACGCCGCGAATGACGCCAAGATCGATTCCAAGACGCACGTCTGAAAGCCGCGAGAGCGCCTCTTTTGAGTCAATCTGACGCGCATACGCAAGAATGCCAAACGAACGGCACACGCGGTCTTCAAGCAATACGCGGTTGGCCTGCAATAGATGTTGGCGCGCCGTCCGCTCGTGGTTGATCAACTGGCGCGCGACACCGTGCAGGTTTCCAATGATCTCTTGTTCGGTCTGACCAAGCGTGATCTGATTGGAGATCTGAAAGAGATTCCCGAGCGCGTCACTGCCCTCGCCATAGATTCCGCGTACAGCCAGTCCCACATGCGTGACAGCAGACAAGATCCGGTTAATATGCCCTGTCATCACAAGAACAGGCAGGTGCATCATGATCGACGCTCGCATCCCTGTCCCGACGTTTGTCGGACAAGCGGTCAAATAGCCTTTCTCTTCATCAAACGCGTAATCGACCATTTCCTCGAGCCCATCGTCCAGTTGATCGGCCAAACGGTACGTCGTTTCAAGTTGATAACCAGGAAGCAGACACTGAATCCGCAAATGATCCTCTTCATTGACCATAATGCTTACTTCCTCATCTGGTCGCAAAAGGACAGCGCCGCCCGATGACTCGATTAGCCCCGGACTAATCAAGTGCTTCTCCACGAGAACTTGTTGATCAACCTCTGACAGATCGCGCATCGCGAACATTTCAAATGGCCCTAGTCGAGAAAGCGCTCCGTGCTTTGCTGCACGTGCCGCCGCCTCAAGAATCTCTTGCTTGTCTTGATCTGTCGCCAGCATCGGGAACACGCGTCCGCGCAAATTCCGCGCGATGCGCACGCGACTGCTGATGACAATATCTGATTCGGGACCATCATCCTTCAACCACGTTGCAGAGTTTTGCGCAAGGTAGTCTTCTAGAGACATCTGATCACCTTCTTCATCCTGTCGAAATTTCTGTCCGCTTACTCACTTACTCGCATCTCAAGCGCCCGAATTTGATCGCGCAGGCGCGCCGCTTCTTCAAATCGCTCTTCTTTTATGTGCGCCTGGAGTTCTTGGCGCAGTCGTATCAATTCTCGTCGATGCGCGATGGCGCCACCCTGACGCTTTGGAATCTTACCCACGTGTTGACTGGAACTCTGAATTTTTTTCAGCATTGGATCAAGCCCCGGCGCGAACGCCTCATAGCAATGCTCACACCCAAACCGCCCAATCTGTGAAAACTGCGAGAATGTAAGGCCGCACGATTCGCAACGCGTCTGCGATGACGCGGCGCGCTGCTTCACAGCGGGGTCAAGGTTCATGAGTCCAGACAACAGTTGATTGACCGAAAATGCGCCTGCCATAAACTGATATGCAGCGTATCCCTTTTCTTTTGCGCAGGTCTCACAGAGGTGGTATTCATTCTTTTCACCCTGCACGATTTCGGTAAAATGAACCGTCGCCGGGCGATTTCCACACTGCTCGCACATCATTGCGCTCACCTCCTGGCATAACCTCATCAGGCGGCGTGCTCAGGCGCGCCCGATGATCCTATTCCATTTCTTCACCGTCATGGGTTAAAACGGCGACCAACATCGCCACAAAGAGGCGTGCCCGAAACTCATCGCGCGTGGGAAGCGGCATGTGAAGGATGTCCCTTGATAGCACCGCACGCATCATCTTTGCCTCCCGCGCCGTGAGAATGCCGTCTGACTCCAAACGCCACACAATGCCTTCCGCTTCGCGCTGCGTGATTTGCGAGCCGATGGCGCGCATGATCGCATCGAGTTCAGAGTGCGCCTCCTCCGTCACCCGGCGGATCCGGATATACCCTCCGCCACCACGCTTTGATTCGATCACATACCCACGTTCAAGTGTAAAGCGTGTGGCAATCACGTAATTGATCTGGGATGGAACACACGAAAAGAGCTGTGCCAATTCATTTCGTTGTAGATCGATCATACCGTTCTCACTGTCTTCAATCCGCTTGAAGAGATAGGCTTCGATCTGATCAGCCGTGCTTTTCACCCATCCCATCCCTCCTCGTGAAAGTCAGCATTTTGACTTTGACTATCTTTGACCTTATGGTGTAATCATAATACGGCGCTCATGCGGTGTCAAATCTAAAATTTCGTCAAAACGATGAATCTGATCGTCAGCCAAGCGCCATTCCTCGATCGTTCCAAACCCGTAGCGACATGCAACGGTGTGAATGCCGTGTGCATTGCCCGCCTCGATGTCTGAGAGACGATCACCTACCATAACAGCGCGTTCATGCACAACATCTCTTAGCAGCATGCCGACAAGATCCGCCTTTTTTGATACGCGCATCCCCCCCGCACTCAGGAGTCCCGCTTTGAAGTGGTGTACAATCCCGAAATGCTTTGCAATACCCTCTATGTAACGTTGCTGCCCATTGCTTGCAACGGCACAAATTGCGCCTTCCTTTGTCAGTGTTTCCAAGGTGCTTTCCACACAGTCATAAAGTTTTCCTTGCCCCTTTTCTAACAAGTCAAGCTCTTCTTCAAGAAGAAGCGCGTCAGCCACTTCCAGTTCGTCCTTAGTCAAAGACCGACCATATAACACTTCCCAAATTTCTTCATGGACACGTCCAAAGGTTCCCACAATCGTTTCATCGTTTACGGCAGGCACAGGCATGACCCCACGCAGCCAAAGCCCGTCAAACGTTCTCCGAAAAGCCTGGACAGCAAGCACCTCTGTCTGAAACAACGTTCCATCCATATCAAAGATGTAAAGAACGCCCTGTCGCCTCATCAAAATTCCCCCATAATTTTTTCTCACCAAAAAAGAAAGACCGGATCTTCATTGACGCCCTTGCACGCCTGTTGGTAGACTGAGGAAAATCTGCATGTGAGAAGGGAACCATTTGGCCACAAACAAGTATGACGAAATCGCACAGGCAGCCATCACCCTTTTCAATCGAAAAGGATACCATGCAACCTCTGTTCAGGACATCGCCGATGAAGTCGGCCTGCAAAAAGGAAGCCTATACCATTATATCAACAGCAAGGAAGAACTGTTGCTGGAGATTGCCACAAAATCCATCAACGGGTTTTGCCGTGAACTCGAAGCTGTATGTGAACAGGCATCCACAGCCCAAGAAAAACTTGAGCGGGCAATTTATCACCATTTCGATATCGTCATCGGCCACCTCGAGATGACCACTGTCTTGCTGCGTGAGGCTTTCTTTCTAAGTGATGACCAGCACAAACTAATCAAAGACGCAAATGACCGTTATTTGAACCTGTGGGTTCAAATCATTCAAGAAGGAATCGACACCCACGAATTTCGCGGAGAAGACCCGCGCTTGACTGCCCTCTCAATTCTCGGTTCATGCAATTGGGTCTATCGCTGGTATAAGGCCGATGGAAAAAAATCACCGCAGGAGATTGCGCGCTATTTTTGCGATCTCCATCTGCTCGGAGTTCTCAACCGCTGACTGCGTTTCAAGCATTCACAAAGCTAGACGTACAACGATAGAAACGCACCTGAGACAATCTCAGGTGCGTTTCTATCACGACAATCCTGCGCAAGTTTTCTCACAATCTGATATAGCCGTGAAAGCGAGACGTCATAGAAAAAGAGCGACACCCTGAGGTGTCGCTCTGTGTTGTCTGGCAACGTCCTACTCTCCCAGGACCCTGCGGTCCAAGTACCATCGGCGCTGGAGGGCTTAACGGCCGTG
>NZ_LPVJ01000060.1 GCF_001516615.1 Ferroacidibacillus organovorans
TGACTTTGACGAATGCGAGAAGCGACTTCAATCGCGTTTGACTTCGTATGATTGCACAACACGCCTGTTTTTTGATCGCGGGTTTCCGTTTGGCGCTTGTGACTGCTCTACAGCAGTCACCGCAGCGCCATCCTGCACTGCGTTCGTCGCGCGTGCAGTCCGTTCTTCGTAAGAACGATCACCATACCGATCGCGAGAACCTTGCCCTTGGACGCGTCCCTGCCGCGCTGTTGCGCCACCGTTTCGATCCGAGCGCGCTCCCGCCTGAAGCTGCGTCGAACGCGCTCCCGTGATCGACGAATCATCGCGTGAAGCCTGACCCATTGGCGCTTCAGCGATAGGTTCTCTCGCGACAGGCGGTTGTTCCTGCTCGAACGTCACTGAACTTGATCGCTCAAGGTTTGCGGATTGATGCTCATCATCCTTGCGAAACGGTGCAAGCACGGCCCCATTGGCCTTTCGCTCATTTCCATCTTTCTCGTTCAAACCATTCCCCGTGATACTCGCCTCTCCCTCACTGCTGCTTTGTTCTAGCAACTGCTTTTTGCGCGCAGCCTCTTGCGCCAGAATCCGCTGTTGTTCAGCTGCCGTTTTTGTGGCGGCACGCGCCTTCACATCTGAAAAAAAACTCTCAACAGCAGAAACCATCCCCGGTTCCATGACGCTCATATGATTATTCACCGGCATGTTTAAGCGTCCCAGAATCGTAATGATTTCTTTGCTCGACATGTTTAGTTGTTTAGCATATTCATAGACGCGCAATTTTGTCAAAATGCGCTCACCCCCTGAATTTCACCGAGCGCCTCGCGAATGCTTTTCACGAATCCCGGAGAAGTGACCGCAATCGCGGTCCGCGCCTCTTTACCAATCGCCTTCCCCAGTTGACTCCGATCAAAACAAACGACGAGAGGAACTTGGTAATACCTACACTTGTCAGCGATTTTTTTTGCCATGTTGTTCCCTGCGTCTTTGGACAGGATCACAAGACCCGCTGAGCGCGTCCGAATCGCACGCAGTGTCATCTCTTCTCCACTCACCAGTTGGCGAGAACGCGCTGCAAAACCGAGGAGCGAAAACACATCAGTCACGGTCATCACCTCTTAGATGGCGTGACAAAGTGTCATACACTTCGCCGGGAACGCTTGTTTTCAGTCCGCGATCCAGCGCACGCCGTTTTTTTGCCGTTTCAAGACAATCCGGATTGGCGCAAAGATACGCGCCGCGACCCGCCTTTTTCCCTGTGGGGTCAAGAGAGATTTCACCATCTTGTGTGAGGACCACGCGTGTCATTTCACGCTTTGGTTTCATCTCTTGACAACCCACACACTGACGAAGCGGTATTTTGCGTGGCACCATCGACCCCCCCTAGTCTTTTGCAAACGCCTCCAGATTGAGCTTCGCAAACACAGACTGGCTTCTGCCGAGATGACTCTCATTTTTGATATCGACTTTGTAGCCTGTCAACTTTGCGGCAAGTCGCGCGTTCTGCCCCTCTTTTCCAATCGCCAAAGAAAGTTGATGATCAGGAACGACCACTCGCGCAATCTTTTCACCCTCGACAATCTCGACGTCGACAACTTTGGCAGGAGACAGGGCGCTCGCCACGAAAATTCCAGGATCGACGCTCCACTCCACCACGTCGATCTTTTCGTCGCAAAGTTCGTTTACAATGGTTTGTATCCGCATCCCTTTAGGGCCGACGCACGCACCGATTGGATCAACATCCGGATTGCGCGAATACACGGCAACCTTTGAACGCGACCCTGCCTCACGCGCCAGACTTTTGATTTCTACCACGCCATCATAGATTTCTGGCACCTCAAGCTCAAAAAGCCGCCGCAAAAGTCCCGTGTGAATGCGGGACAACATGATCTGCGGCCCCTTTGTCGTCTTTTCGACACGCGTGATCAATGCCTTGATGCGATCTCCGATGCGCAGCACTTCACCTGGCAACGCTTCTCCGACAGGGAGAAGCGCCTCCGTCCGCTCAAGATCGATATAATAATTTCGATGGTCCATGCGCGTTACGACGCCTGACGTGATCTCTTCTTCAAGATCCGCATAGGCATTGTAGATAATTCCGCGCTCTGCCTCGCGGATGCGTTGAGTGACAACCTGTTTTGCCGTCTGCGCGGCGATGCGCCCAAAATCGCGCGGCGTCACCTCAAGCTCGACGATATCGCCGAGTTGAAATCGTGTGTCGATCTGTTCTGCAGCCTCTTGCGCAATCTCCAAGCGATGGTCGCTGGGTGACTCAACGACGGTTTTACGCGCGTACACGCGGATCTTTCCAGTCGTCCGTTCGATTTCCACACGCACATTTTGCGCTGAGTTAAAATTGCGCTTATACGCAGAAATAAGCGCCGCCTCGATCGCTTCAAGGACGACCTCACTGCTAATCCCTCGCTCTTTTTCCAACTGCTCGAGCGCTTCCATAAAATCGGCATTCATCGCCGTCGATTCCCCCTTCTCACCGCGTCTGAACATAAATCTCACCAAACGATCGAAAGCCTGGCGCTCGCAACCTTATCGAGCAAAACGGGCAGGCGTTGATCGTTGACTTCAATCTCAAGTGTTTCATCCACAAAAGAAAGAAGTGTACCTTCTACTTCTTTGTGGCCTAGATATGGTTCATAGAAACTGAGATAGACACGTTTGCCGACAGCGCGCTCAAAATCGCGTGGTTTTCGCAATGGCCGTTCCGCACCTGCAGAGGAAACTTCGAGGAAGTAAGCATTCGGGATCGGGTCCGACTCATCAAGGAGTATCGAAAGCGACTCGCTCACCTTCGCACAGTCATCAAGATCCACGGCGCCCTGAGGACGATCGATAAAGACGCGCAACATCCAATTGGCGCCTTCTTTTTTGTACTCTGTCTCAACCAATTCCAGGCCGTTCTCGCGGAGGACAGGAGCAACCAACCGCTCAACGAGATCCGTCACCTTTTGCCTTGCCATAAACGACCTCCCAAAAAACCATCCGTGAACGAACTTCTCGAACACGCAGCACCCGTAGCCAATCGACGGAACACCCAAAGGTGACACTGCACATACACAAACGAAAGAGTGGGGAAACCCCACTCCGGTAGCACACTTTGGTATGTTACGTCGCGTTGGTGAAAGTATACCACCTTGCTCCTCTCATTGCAATGCGCACCATCCATCGAGTCATCTCACACTGCGCACGGCTTTTTACACACCTAGAAAAGCGAGAGTTGATTGGTTTCGGGGAGATCGGACAGCGCACCGTAACCGTTTAAAAGATCAATGATCGACTTGCTCGCCCGTCCGCGCTCCCGCAAATCTTCCCACGAAATAAAGGGAGATTCTGCGCGCGCCTTCGTAATCGATGTCGCAGCGGCAGCGCCTATGCCAGGAGCTGCCGCAAACGGTGGCAACAACCCGTCACTTTTCAGCAGAAAATGAGTCGCATGGCTCTCATCCAGCGATAGCGGATAGAATTTGAACCCTCGGCGCGTCATCTCAAGCGCCACCTCAAGGACGGTCAACATATCCGCCTCCTTGTTCGACGCCTCTTTGCCTTTTTGCTCGATCTCGCGCACGGCGAGTTCAATCGCGTCGGCGCCTCGATTCATCACATCAAGATCAAAATCGCTCGCGCGAACCGTAAAATACGCGGCGTAAAACGCCAGCGGGTGATAGACTTTAAAATACGCGATGCGCACTGCATTCAGAACATACGCGGCGGCGTGCGCCTTAGGAAACATATACTTGATCCGCTGGCATGATTGAAGATACCAGTCAGGCACGCCCGCCCCACGCATGACTTCCATATCCTCATCTGATAGGCCTTTTCCTTTGCGCACGCTCTCCATGATGCGAAACGCGCGCGATGGATCAAGCCCTTGATAAATCAAGTACACCATGATGTCGTCACGACAACAAATCACTTGAGAAAGCGGGATTTTACGCGTACGGATCAACTCTTGCGCATTATTGAGCCACACATCCGTGCCGTGCGAGAGCCCAGAGATGCGCACGAGGTCAGAAAACGTTGCCGGTTTTGTATCTTCGAGCATCTGGCGCACAAACTTTGTGCCAAACTCCGGTATGCCAAACGTCCCCGTGTTTGAGTGAATCTCCGCCGGAGTGACCGACAACGCTTCCGTTCCGCGAAACAGCGAGACAACATTCGGGTCATCCACAGGCACTCGCCGTACATCCACTCCCGTCAAATCTTCCAGCATGCGAAGCACGGTCGGATCGTCGTGGCCAAGAATGTCGAGTTTCAAGAGATTGTCGTGAATGCTGTGAAAATCGAAATGAGTCGTGCGCGTCTGTGACGACGAATCATCCGCGGGATGTTGGATAGGACAAAAATCATAAATCTCGTGATCGCTAGGAACGATGATAAGGCCCCCTGGATGTTGGCCTGTCGTGCGTTTTACTCCTTCGCACCCTGCCGCAAGCCGTCTCATCTCAGCGGGACGAAGCCGTTTTCCTGTCTCTTCTGCCCACTTTCTCACATAACCGAATGCCGTCTTGTCGGCGATCGTCGAAATTGTTCCTGCGCGAAAAACATACTCTGAGCCAAAAAGCTCCTCAGTATAGCGATGCGCGCGCGCCTGATACTCGCCAGAGAAGTTAAGGTCAATATCTGGAACCTTGTCCCCTTTAAACCCGAGAAATGTCTCAAACGGAATGTCTTGGCCGTCTTTAATCAGCGATTTTCCGCACGACGGACAAGCGCGATCAGGCAGGTCAAAGCCTGAACCGACCGAACCGTCCAAGATGAATTCTGAGGTTTTGCAAACCTCGCAGCGATAATGTGGCGGCAGTGGATTCACTTCTGTGATGTCAAGGAGTGTCGCGACGAAGGATGAACCGACCGAACCACGTGAACCGACGATATACCCGTCACGCAGCGACTGTGTCACCAATTTTTGCGCGATTAGATAATTCACCGCGAACCCATTTGTGATGATACTGTGAAGTTCTTTTTCGACGCGCTCTGCCACCACAGGGGGCAGTTCATCGCCATAAAGCGCGTGAACACGCTCTGTCGCAAGACGCTTTACATCGTCATCAGCGCCCTCCATGAGCGGTGGATAAACGCGATCGGGCAGCGGACTGAACGACTCGATTTGATCGGCGATACGGTGCGTATTGTCAACGACCACCTCGTGCGCACGCTCACCAAAATGCGCGAAGTCTTCCAGCATCTCTCGGGTTGTGCGAAAATGCAGGCGTACGCGGCTTTGCGCGCGCGAGTCCCGTTTGTGTTGCGGAATGCTGTTTTTGACAATTTCGCGAAACACCGCATCTGACTCACGCAGATAATGGACATCACCTGTCGCGACGACAGGCTTGTCCAGTTTGTCGGCAATCGCCAAAAGTCGCTTATGGTACTGGCGGATAACGGAGGGACCGCTGACTTCTCCCGAGTCAAATAACTCCGCATAGTGATCGACGGGTTGTACCTCAATAAAATCATAAAAGTCAGCAATCGCCAGCAACTCGTCATCCGATTTGCCGCGCAAGAGCGCCTGAAACAGTTCACCCCGGTGGCATCCCGACCCAAACAGCAAACCATTTCGGAATTCAAGCAAAAGCGATCGCGGGATCCGCGGCTCGCGATGCAAGTACTTCGTGTAAGAGAGAGAGATCAGTTCATACAGGTTGCGAAGGCCTGCACGCGTCGCCGTCAGGATCGTCATATGGTGGGGCCGCGACCGCGAGACACTGGTTTGACTGCGTCCAAGCGCGTTTAGGTCATCAAGTGTTGTGGCCAAACCTTCTTGTTTGATGTGATCCAGCATTTTAAAAAAGACGTGACCTGTCGCCTCAGCATCTGCGAGTGCGCGGTGGTGGTTTATAAGCGTAATGGAAAATTTTTGCGTCAATGTCTTTAACTTGTGGTTGCGCTCCCCCGGATAGAGGCAGCGCGCGAGTGACAGCGTGTCAAGAAGCGGTTGATCAAAGCGCGCCATTCCAAGCTTGCGGCATTGAACGTCTAGAAAACTCTGATCAAACTCCGCATTGTGGGCAACAAGTACCGCACCTTCACAAAACGCCTGAAACTGTGGCAACACCTCTTCCACAGAAGCGGCAGATGCCACCATATCGTTCGTGATCTGCGTGATCTCAGAGATTTTCGGAGGAATAGAGCGTTTGGGA
The DNA here is from genome assembly GCF_001516615.1 of Ferroacidibacillus organovorans. Taxonomy (GTDB): domain Bacteria; phylum Bacillota; class Bacilli; order Alicyclobacillales; family SLC66; genus Ferroacidibacillus; species Ferroacidibacillus ferrooxidans_B. The sequence goes on from NZ_LPVJ01000060.1 coordinate 6,138, forward strand.
CGTATCAATTGCGAGAACGTATCGATGATTGTCCCTTTACTCATTTTTACGCCAGCAATTTCTATCAGTTCATCTTCTGCAGCAGATAATCCAGTGGTCTCCGTGTCAAAGATGACATAGATCTGATTGTCAAGATCGACATCTGGCCTGCTGCGCGTTACAACGGTGAGACCCGCATCGACCAGATACGCCTCAACGCCGTACAACACATCAATGCCAAACGTTTTGCTCGCCTTATACGCATCAGGATACGCTTGCAAAGCACCGTGGTCCGTGACAGCAATCGCGCGATGCCCAAGCGAAGCTGCATGTTTTACGAGATCAAACGCGGAGACCACACCGTCTAGCGTGCTCATTTTTGTATGCGCATGCAGTTCGATCCGCTTTTTTTCCATCTCATCTTTTTGCGCCGGCACGTCAATCTGTTGCAGATCGCGCACCATCATGACCAGTTCACCGTCGTGAACGTCAAACTTTGTCGAGCCGCGCACACGCAAATGAATTCCATCACAGATCGCATCGAGAGCTTCTTCTGATGAATTGGGGTTCGAAAAATATTTGCATGTCAGAGAATCCGTTTCATCGGTTAAAAACCATTTATAAAGTTTGCGGCCATTTTTCAGCGCCTGAACGTCGACGCCGAATATACGGCCTTCGATCACAACGCGGTTCATCTCATCTTGAAGCTCTGCGCAGCTTCTCGCCGCTTCTTCAATCGCCCCCCCGATTTGCAGGCGCGAATCCGCCGGCACGGACGGTTCATCCGATGTCGCCTGTTCTGCCTGCTGTCTGCCAAACGCCACGCTCGTCGTTTCAACCTCGCGACGAAACGCCTCCACAATCGCATCGCGATTCTCGTGAAGCCTAAAAACAAGTTGCGTTTTAATGCCCAAAAACACACCCAAGAGCATTTCGATGCGTCGGGTGAGCTTGGTGAGCGCAGCCCCGTCGGGAAGTGTGGCAACAAAGAGCGTCAAGCAGTTTTTTTCATAGTGATAGCGCGCGTGCTGAAGCATTCCCTGAAAAAGCGGCTGCTCTTTGGCGACAGCGTAAAGGAGTGCGCTAAACGCCTGTGCCTCTTCAATCTCATCACTTGCGAAAAAAGCGCCAGGGTTCTCCTGCGCCACATCCAATTCGATCGCAGGCGCCGCCTTGCGAAGTCCTTGCCAGATTTGGCATAAGGCCGGCCAGAGGGAAGGCGAGAGCGCAGGCAAATGAATGCGCAGACGTCTCGACCTTGTCTGCACACTCACTTGCGCTCTGGCGCGCTTCAGTTCTTGTACAGCGTTCGTCACATCATCAAGCAGTTTAAACGTCGGGAGCGACCGACCGAGCATCTCATCCGCTTGTGTCCCCTCGTTCTCCCGACGCGCGTCTACATCCATGGACTCTACAGACATGTCAATTTACTCCCGCGTCGTTTTAATGCAACTGTGTGACATCTAGATATGTGCGAAACACCGTAAACAAAATGAGGATCGCAAAGCCAATCGCGTGAACAGCATACTCTTTTCGCGGATCAACAGGTCTACCGCGAATCCACTCAACAATCATGAACAAGATGCGGCTGCCATCAAGCGCAGGAATCGGCAACAGATTAAAAATCGCCAGATTCAGGCTCAGAACAGCCGTCAAATTGACCAAGTTAAGAATGCCGAGTTGTGCCTGTTGACCAATAACCTGCACAATTTTCACGGGTCCACCAACATCTTTCACAAACGCTGTGCGACTCGTAAAAAGGTGGCCCAGCGCCTGATAAATCATTTGGGTATACGCGACTGTCTGCTGAAATCCGCTCTCAATCGACGGAATCAAGCCGTGCGTCACAGCTGGCGTTATACCGATAAACCCCATACCGTCCGAGCGCTTTTCAGGGGTGACCGTCAGATTTTGATCGCGACCATTGTGAGAGACCGTCATCGGGATCGGTTTGTTGGGATGTGTCTCTATCGCAAGAACCAATTGCGACCAATTCTGTGTCGCAGCATTTCCCACGGACACAATCGTATCACCCGCGACAATGCCCGCGCGACTTGCGGGGGAGTTCGCTTCGACAGACGCAATTTGCGGCGGAGACGACAGTGTGCCCACCGACATTGCAACGATCGAGAGCAAGACAATCGTCAAAAAGACGTTCATGAGCGGACCCGCAAAAACAATCAGCATCCTTGCAAACAAAGGTTTTTGCATCATCTGACGATTCGGCGGCGCCATGGGAATGCGGTCTTTTCCATTGGCAATCCATGCGCGAAGCGCAAATGGATAGGTGTGTACACCGTCTCCTGTCTGAAGGGTGACCGTAAACGTCTTGGTTGTATCGATCGCAACAAGCGTCCCTTTCATAGCGTGCTCACCGCGCACATCGATCGGTTCACCAATCAGGGTCACTGCACCCGACGAATCGCTGAGAATCGCAATTTCTTCGCCCGTCTTAAAAAGTGCATCTTGAGGCATTTCCCCTGCCAATTGAACAAATCCGCCCAGTGGGAGCAAGCGAATGGAATACTCCGTCTCCCCGCGGCCAAACTTAAAAATTGGTGGTCCAAACCCAATCGCAAATTTGGGAACTAAGACGCCCGCCTTTTTCGCCACGATGAAATGCCCAAACTCATGGATCGTGACAAGGATCAAAAAGACGATCACCACACTGAGAATGGTCCGCACGCCACCGTCCAACAGCCACGAAATCAATGCATCCCCACCTGCTTTCGAATCCTTTTTTCAGTCTCTTCACGCGCAAAGCGATCGGCGTCGAGAATTTGTTCAAGGGTCGGACGATAAATAGGTGTGTGTGACTCCACGACCGCAGCGACCATATCAATGATCTTAAGGTAAGCAAGCTCTCCGCGCAAAAAAGCGTGTGCCGCCACTTCATTGGCAGCATTCATCACCGCCGGTATCGTCCCTCCCATTTTACCGCATTGCACAGCAAGCGTGACGGCGGGAAACGTCTCATGATCAAGCGGCTCAAACGTCAACTGCCCAATCTCTAAAAGATTGACCCGCGGAAGTTGCGAATCCTTGCGGCCGTGCTTATAAAACAGGGCATAGTGAATGGGGATGCGCATGTCGTGGGCACCCAACTGCGCCATGATCGATCCATCGCAAAACTGAACCATCGAGTGGACAATGCTCTGGGGATGGATCACCGCCTCGATTTGCTCAAGCGGAATCTGAAACAGATGATGTGCCTCGAGAATTTCCAATCCCTTGTTCATCAGTGTAGCCGAGTCTACCGTAATTTTAGAACCCATGGACCAATTCGGATGCGCGAGCGCCTGATCTACCGTGACATCTCGCAATTCAGCGGGCGTTTTCCCGCGAAACGGCCCGCCAGACGCAGTGATCAGCAGTTTTTCGACGGTTTGAAGCGCACTCCCTGAAAGACATTGGGCGAGTGCGACATGCTCGGAATCGACCGGGATCACATTCGCCCCTCGCAAACGCGCCGTCTCCATCACCAGGGGGCCTGCCGCAACAAGCGTCTCCTTGTTTGCCAGTGCCACATCGCAACCGTTAGAAAGCGCGGCGAGTGTCGGCTCAATGCCGATTGAACCGGACAAGGCGTTTACGACAACCGCGCTCTGATCATAAGCCGCAAGTTGCTGCAGGGCAGTTGGCCCTGAAAAAACAGTAAGATCAGGAAATTGATCCGCAAGTCGTACCGCATCCGCGTCCGATTCGAGTGCGACCGCGGCAGGCTTTACCTCCTGAATCGTCGCTAGAAACCGCTCTGACAAACGTCGGGCGCTTACTCCTGCGACGTGAAACGCATCGCGATTCGCGCGGACGACGTCAAGGGTCTGGCTGCCAATCGAACCTGTGCACCCCAGAAGAATCAGCGCTTTTGACATGCGTACACCCCAATCCATCCTTAAGAAATATATGCGGGAAAAAACCAGATGATAAAATGGTATGCGATGGGCGCAGCAAGAAGCAGGCTGTCAAACCGATCAAGCAGCCCTCCGTGTCCAGGTAACAGCCATCCCGAATCCTTTACGGCATAGTGACGCTTAAGCGCTGATTCCACGAGATCACCCGTTTGTCCTGCAATCGATATGAGCGCCCCAAGCAATGCGAGCATCCCCCAGTCTTTCAGCGCGTGCGGCAGCATGAGAACACCTGTCGCAACGGTCAATACGATTGCTAGCACAAGCCCTCCCAGCGCCCCAGACACCGTTTTTTTCGGGCTTACCTCCGGCATCAATTTACGTCCGCCAAGTGCTCGTCCTACAAAAAAGGCGCCTGTGTCTGTCGACCAGATCGCGATTAAGATAATCAAGACAAAAGCAAGGCCGTGCGAGGTCTCGCGCAAGTCAAGCAACGTGCGAAACGCATAGCTTGAATAAAGCGCGCCCGCAAAAAGCACACCCGCTCCAGAAAAAGAAAACGACTCCCGACGAACGATGGTCAACACGAGCAATGCATAAAATAGGGCAAACCAGAATCGCTCAAAGCCAGGCCATAAGACGATCAAGATCGCAAAGGCAATCGCTACGACACTCTCCGCACTGGTCTTTGCGATCTTCATCATCGTACCGATCTCAAGCGTGCTGACAACGGCGATCGCCGCAAACAGCATTCCCAAAAAAGACGCCGCCCACCCACAGTGCAGATAGCACCAGGATCACGCCGAGCACGGCTGTGATGACTCGTTGAAAGAGCACCAGAACACCTACTCCAAAGTATACTTTCACGCATCGCGCGAGACCAAGATTCCCTTTATTTTAACCCGCCAAAACGTCGCTCGCGTCGTCCGTAGGAATCGAGTGCGGCAAGAAAGTCTTCACGTTGAAACTCTGGCCATAATTTATCACAAAAATAGAGTTCTGAGTACGCAATCTGCCACAGCAAGAAATTGCTGATCCGCTGATCGCCAGACGTGCGAATCAACAGGTCAGGATCTGGAATGCCCGCGGTTGACAAGTGAGAGGACAAAAGGGAAGCGTCAATATCATCAGACGATATCTCACCCGTCTCAACGCGCTTTACAATGGCTTTTATAGCCTCGATAATCTCCAGGCGGCTGCCATAGTTTAACGCAAACTGAACAACCATTCCCGTATTGGGGCGAGTCATTTCTTTCGCACGTTCAATTGTCTTTTGTGAGGCAAGCGGGAGATGCGTGGTGTCGCCAATAAAGCGAATCTGAACATTGCGATCGACGAGTTCTTTGATATCGCGTCGAAAAAACTCTTCAAGGAGCTGCCATAAATATTGAATTTCTTGGCGGGGACGTTTCCAGTTTTCCGTCGAGAACGCGTACATCGTGAGAAATTTAACACCAACATCATCGGCCGCGCGAATCACATCTTTCATCGATCCCATACCAGCGTGATGGCCTGCCATGCGCGGGAGACCCCGCACCGTAGCCCAGCGCCCGTTGCCGTCCATGATGACAGCGACATGTTGAGGGACAGGCATCCCTTCCGATATCTGTGGACCAACGCTTCGCGCTTTGCCCTTAAACATGGATTTCCAGTTAGGTGCCATGATCTTCCCTCAACCCATTCAGACCTCAACTCGTTTGTTAGACCTCAAGGAGTTCGCGCTCTTTTTGCGCAAGCAGACGATCAATCTCAGCGACTGTTTTGTCAGTGACATCTTGAATCTTCTCTTGGAGGCGACGGCTCTCATCTTCAGGAAGAAGAGACTGTTTCTCAGCCTTTTTCACATCATCATTCACATCGCGGCGAACATTGCGCACGGCGACGCGCCCCTCTTCAGCAAGTTTTCGAATCACTTTTGTCAACTCGACGCGGCGCTGTTCTGTCAATTGGGGCAATACCAAGCGAATGACGACACCATCGTTTGACGGTGACAGCCCAAGATCAGATTTCATGATCGCGCGCTCAATATCATTCAGGCTGCTTTTGTCCCAAGGCTGAATCATCAATGTCCGTGAATCTGGCACACTGATATTGGCCATTTGCGAGATCGGCACCATAGAACCATAATACTCAACCAACACTTTGTCGAGTAGCGACGGTGTCGCGCGTCCCGCGCGGACGGTCGCAAAGTCTCTCTTTAACGCCGCAACCGATTTTTCCATGCGCTCTTCTGCCTGCTTAATATAATCCACACTCATAACTCAAGACTCCCTTCGAACGATCGTGCCGATCTCGTCACCGCGAACAGCGCGAACGATATTCCCATCGATCGAGATCGAAAAGACCAAGATGGGAATGTCATTATCCATGCAAAGTGAGGTAGCCGTGGCGTCCATCACCCCGAGGCCTTGACTGAGAACGGTCATGAAGGTAAGCGTTTCATATTTTGTGGCCGTCGCCACTTTTTGCGGATCAGCCGTATAGACACCATCCACACCATTTTTGGCCATCAAGATGACATCTGCGTCAATCTCTGCGGCGCGCAATGCCGCAGTCGTATCCGTTGTAAAAAACGGGTTGCCCGTTCCACCCGCAAAGATGACCACGCGCCCTTTTTCCAAATGGCGAATGGCCCTGCGGCGAATGTACGGTTCAGCCACCTGTCTCATTTCAATCGATGTCTGAACGCGTGACGGCACCTCAAATTTTTCAAGCGCGTCCTGAAGCGCGAGTGCGTTTAGCACGGTCGCCAGCATCCCCATGTAATCTGCGTGCGCGCGTTCCATTCCTTGGCCGCTCGCCGAGGCTCCACGCCAAATATTTCCTCCACCGACGACGACCGCCACTTGAACACCAAGCGCCGTCGCCTCGCGGATTTGCTCAGCAACCGCCTTCACGACATCCGATGAAATGCCAAAACCGCCTTCACCCGCCAACGCTTCCCCACTAAGTTTTAAAACAACGCGGCGATACTTCATCCCCATTTTGTACCCCCCAACAGTTTATGGCATAGGATGTCGCACATGAAATGAAATGGATCATCACACACTTTTGCACAGCGGGGCAGAAAAGAGGAACACGTCACCGTGCTCCTCACCGATCACTTTTTCACTTGTGACATAACCTCTGCTACAAAGTCATCCTGTTTCTTTTCCAAACCCTCACCCATCTCGTAACGCACAAACCGGCGAATTGAGATGTTTTCACCAATCTTGCCAATCTTCGTGGCGACAAGATTGGCGACTGTCACAGAAGGATCTTTGACAAATGGCTGTTCAAGCAGGCAAAGATCCTTTAAATACTTTTCAACCTTACCCACGACAATCTTGTCGACAATCGCTTCCGGTTTTCCCTCGTTCAACGTCTGCTGACGAAAAACTTCCGTCTCGTGATCGACGACCTCCTGAGGAATATCTTCCCGGCGGAGATACTCTGGCCGCGAAGCCGCGATGTGCATCGCAATATCGCGCGCCAGCATGCGAAACTCGTCTGTCTTTGCAACAAAGTCAGTCTCACAGTTGATTTCAACAAGGACACCAATCCGCCCGCCCGCGTGAATGTACGACTCAACAACGCCTTCTGCCGCGATGCGTCCCGCTTTTTTGGCTGCCGAAGCGAGTCCCTGCTCACGCAAAAACTCAATCGCCTTCTCCATGTTTCCATCTGTTTCCGTGAGCGCTTTTTTGCAATCAAGCATGCCAGCGCCTGTCTTCTCGCGCAACTCTTTTACTGCTGCAGCTGTGATCGTAGCCATCCTGTATCGACTCCTGTTTCGTTCAAGAAGTAAGTTTAACAGCGATGTTCAAATAAGAATCAAGACACAGACTCTTCGTCTTGACTTCCTTCCAAAATCGCATCTGCCATTTTGCCACACAAAAGTTTCACTGCTCGAATCGCATCGTCATTTCCCGGAATCACATAGTCAATCTCATCTGGATCACAGTTCGTATCAACGATTCCAACGATTGGGATCCCCAATTTTCTCGCCTCGGCAACTGCGATGCGCTCTTTGCGCGGATCGATAACAAAAAGTGCGCCAGGCATCTTTTTCATATCCTTGATACCGCCCAAAAATTTTTCAAGACGCTCTTGCTCTTTGCGAAGCAGGATCACTTCTTTTTTGGGAAGCACATCAAAAGTTCCGTCTGACTCCATGCGCTCAAGCGTGCGCAGTCGGTCAATTCGCTTTTGAATTGTTGTAAAGTTTGTAAGTGTGCCACCTAACCAACGTTGATTGACATAGTAGCCGCCACAGCGAAGAGCTTCGTCGCGAACAGAATCTTGCGCCTGTTTTTTCGTTCCCACAAAAAGCAGAGTCTTGCCTTCTGTCGCGATCTGGCGAACAAACTGGTACGCCTCTTCAACCTTTTTTACGGTTTTTTGCAGATCAATGATATAGATACCGTTGCGCTCCGTGAAAATGTAACGATCCATTTTCGGGTTCCAACGACGTGTTTGGTGACCAAAGTGGACACCTGCTTCAAGCAATTGCTTCATGGATACGACTGCCAATGGTATTCCTCCTCAAGTTTTCCCTCCGCGCCTTCGCTGAGTGAGGCCCTGGCATGCCAGACTTGCCCACCCTCAGGCTGCGTGTGATTTCAACCTGCGAAAGTATACCATATGGATGGTTTCAGAACAAGTCACCTTCAGGTACTTTCACACGTATTCCGTCTTTAAAAAGGTGCCTTCACCTGGTCTGAATCAGGTGTTTGCAACATGTTCTTGACCAGTTCAATCTCGCCAATGCTCATTTGAAACTCACCCGCCAAAGTCCGCGCCTCTTCGCCTGCCATGATTCGGCGGGCAAGTTTTTTATAGCGCGGCGGCAGGAAGTCGGGAATCCCCGTTCGCTCTTTGGCATTTTTCACTTTTACCAAAGGTTCCTTGATCATCTGCATCTGCTCCAACTCAAGAAGACGCCTTCTCATCTCTGCAATAGCATTTTGGTCTATGCTTAATTCTTGATATCGGTTGGCAAGGCGCGCCATCTCTTCGCTCAACATTTGTGTCGTGCGCAGGAGCGCGCGGTACTCATCTTCGATCTCCTGCAATTTGATACTCGCCGTCTTTATCCATGACGATGACTCCCGTGAAGCGGGTTTTGACTTTTGAAATCGCAATGGGTAGATGACGATAACAACCGTCACCAACAGCAAAACTACCTGAAAGGCCAGGATTTGCACATCTCAAACCTCCTGCGGATCACTCATCCATATGAACAAATTCATTATACGGTATAGGGCGGCGCCATGGCGGTTCTGATGTGATAAAGTCCGGTTTCCGCATCCAATTCGACCGTCCGGCCAATCGAGCCCCCCACTTCCTGCGCAATAATCTCAATCGCTGCAGCGTGGAGTATCGCGCGGACCGCCTCTACATTGCGCGGACCGACACGCGCAACGTCCGGTAGCGCCGCAGAGTGAAACATCTGCGCCCCACCGGCAATCTTCGCCTTGATGCGCGAACGTCTCGCGCCTTCTCGCTCCATCAATTCAAGCAGATGGGGAACACCTGTGTTTGCATACTTCGCCGGATTGCCGTCGTGGTGTCCTACACTTGAGGGTAACATGATGTGGGACAGCCCAGCCACTTTGACATGTGGATCATACAGCGCAATTCCAACACACGAGCCAAGACCAAGCGTCCGCAAAACATTCGGCGCGTGCGCCACCGCCGCATCTGCCATGCCCACCTTCACGATCACCATCATGGTTCAACCTCGACACCAAGCGCATGAAGCAAGATATTTTCTTCTCCCGGATCGGGCAAAAAGAAAATGTGGGCGTGATCATCTTTTAGAGACGACGCGAGCTGTGTGTGAATGATCATCGCGTATCCGCGGCTCTCGGCCCCCGTCAAAAATCCGATGGTGAGGAGAGATTGCGCCATGTCAAAGGCGGTCGACGGAACGGAAGGAGACAACTTCAACTTTGTAAGCGTTGCAAGAGATGAAAGGTAACTACCGGCCATAATATTTCCAATCTCTGCTAAAGCGGACACTTCCATCGCAGCAAACGGAGCTTCTTCATCAACTGCCGGCAGCAGATTCGCAATCAATCGCTTTGCCGCGCTGATCGATAGAATAAGAAAAAGGTTTCCAGAAAGTTCCCCTTCAACACGCAAAAAAACGCATGCCACAACCTCTTCGGGGCCGCCGACGAGATCTGCGACATGGTCAAACTCGACCAACTCAACAAGCGGGACATTCATGTCGACGCGGTGGTCAAGAATGGTTGAGAGCGCTGTCGCCGCGTGGGCTGACCCGATGTTTCCAATCTCTCGCAAGACATCCTGAGCGGCTGGCGGCAGATGGATACGCGTCATTGAACCATTTCCATTCCGCTGCGAACCGCATCTTTTTCTTCATCCGTAAAAAGCGCGTCAAGATCGAGCATCATGATGAGTTGCTCGTTTTGCCGGATGACGCCAAGCAAAAATTCCCGGCGCAGCGACAAGCCAACACGCGGCGCAGGCTGACGCGCGCCATCCTGAACTTCGATCACATCCTGGGCCGCATCGACGAGGAGTCCCACCCACTCGTCACGCGTCAAAACGACAAGCATTCTGCGTTCATGCTCACTTGATGTCGACTCGTAGGAAAACCGTTCGGAAAGATCAATGACGGGGACGATCTGCCCGCGCAGGGATGTCATGCCTTTTACAAAAGTCGGGGCATAAGGCACAAGCGTGAGCTCTGGAATTCTCTCGATCGATTGGACACGATCTACCGGCACGGCGAAGCGTTCTGCACCTACACGAAACAGCACAACCTTTTCCACATCGATCTTCCCCTTACCTTCTAAATGTGAGATTTGCGATAAAAACGTTCGACAAATGCCCGAATGCCGCGCGGCGGCTGGGCAAGATCATTCCCATGAACAGCCACATGCGCCATTTGGGCGATATTGCGCGACGCTCTTGACTGTGGCTCAAGTACAAGATGCGGTGTTTGTTTCTGAATCGCCCGTTTAACCGCCTCATCCTCGGGAATTGAACCGAGGTGCTGAATCTTTATGTCAAGAAAACGTTCGGCGACCAATTTAAACCGCTGCGCTGTAAGCGCGCCCTCTCGCGCGTCAGCAGTGCGGTTGACGACAAGTCGAACGAGCGGTGTACGCCCGTGCTGCGAAATGTACTTTAAAAGTGCATAGGAGTCTGCGAGTGACGTCGGTTCAGGCGTCAAAATTAAAACGAGGTCATCGCTAAGCCCCATCATCTCCGCTGAAAAACGGCCAAACCCTGCTCCAAAATCAATCAATATCCTGTCGTAATCCCGCTGCAGCGTCAGCAGTTCCCGGGTAAAACGTGAAAGCTTCACGGCGGCGTACGATTCATCCAGAAGCAAAGAAGCGCCTCCAGATGCAAGCTGTACACCAGGATAGCAGGTGACAAACGCTCCGCGCAGTGACACTTCCCCACGCAATACGGAAGACAAGGTATATGTACCGCGCACTCCACTCAGGATATCAAGGTTTGCAAACCCGACATCTCCATCAAGAATTGCAATCTGCTGACCATATTGCGCCAGGGCAATCGCGTAGTTTAATGCAAAATTCGATTTCCCTACACCGCCTTTGCCTGAGGCAACCGCTGTAATTCGGGTGTGGCTGAGATACGCGTCAGTCGTCTGTGCCTTCGTCCATTCGCGCAATCGCTCTGCTTGATCCACCACGTTCGTCTCTCCTCTGGAAAATTGAAATTATCGTGTGGAGATCCGCCTCAAACAAGTCATTCGGCACATGCTGACCGTTTGTAATATAGGATAACGGTTTATTGAACTCTGCGCTCATTGAGAGAGCAAGTGACGGAAGCATTGATTCGTCGTGTTTGGTAAACAGTAACGCATCGACATGCATCGTTGACAACGCAGTCATCATCATCTTGGTCTCAGCATAGCGAGCGTTGAGACTAAGCGTCGCATAGATCAGGTCGACCGACAGCGCGCCAATCACCGCCTGATGCTCTAAAATGGCTTGTTGGTCAAGGTAGCTGCGCCCCGTCGTATCGACGAGGATCAAATCACAAGCCGCCAGCTGTTCAAGGCACCCCGGAATCTCATCAGGCGATTTGGCGACAATCACCGGAATGTTTAAGATGGTTGCGTAGATACCGAGTTGTTCAACCGCCGCGATGCGAAACGTGTCAACGGTAAGCAGTCCCACCTTGCGTCGATCGCGCAGTTTTGCCTGGGCCGCAAGCTTGGCGATTGTGGTCGTCTTGCCGACGCCTGTCGGACCGAGAAAAAGGACGCAACGATCATCCGTTCGTATTGTGCGCGGGGGCAGCGTGAGCGTCTGCTCTACAAAACGAGCAATCGTGTCATCAAGACTGCGCGTCGGTTCTGCGGATTGAAAATCCTGGAATTTTTTTATAAGCTCCGCTGACATCCCCGTTTCGCGCCAGTGACTCATAAGCAACCCAAGCTCAGTCGCTTCAGCGTCCGCTTCTTTGGCGACCATCGTCGCGATCATCATTCGCAAGTCTTTAATGTCCCGCGCCATCTGCGCTGTGGAGTCCATCGCTTGCACCGAATCAACAAGCGTTACGGATGGCGCGCCAGCGCGATCAACCAACTCCATGGCAGTTCGTCGCGACTGCGAGACCGCGGGGGGTGTGTCAAGAGGCTTTCTTCCTGGCGCGCTCTGCGCGCTCACTTTCATAGTCTCACCACGGTCTGTCACACTCTCGCGCTGTAAAAGAGGCGGCAATGCAGGATCGTCACTTTGTAGTGCATTCATGTCAAGAAACGTGCCTGTCGCCGCCGCTTGAGGTACAAAAGGATGTATTTTTACTGGTTGCTGCAGTTGTTCGGATTTTTGCGCACCGCGTTCATCCTGCACCTTCGCACTATCGACGGCCGCAACAACCTCATACCACTGTGCACCAAACCATCCCAAAAACCCCGGTGCGCGAATCCGCCTGCTGGACAGAATTACAGCTTCTGCCCCCAACTCCTGTTTGATTGCATCCATCGCCTGAGGCATGGTCTTATAGACAAACTTCTTAATGAACATTAGAGATTTACAACCCCCCCACTCTCAATCGGTGCATCCGGATCCAGTTCTGCATACGAAAGAACCGAAAGATCTGGAAGTGTGCGTTGAATAACTCTGCGCAGTTGTGCGCGAATGGTTGGCGACACCAAAAGAATCGAGTTCTTACCTAGCGCCGCCAAGCGATTGATATGCTCTCCCAAATTTTTGATCAACTGCGCCGTAAAGCGCGGATCAAGCGCCAACTGCGAGCCTTGTTCACCTTGTGTCAAGTGTTCTTGAATTCGGCGCTCTGTCGCCTGACTGAGCGTGATCGCCGTTATCGATGGCGCGCCTGAACGCACCTGATCTGTAATCTGTCGCGCGAGGCGCTGTCTGACATACTCGGACAGCACATCGGGATCCCTTGAGAATCGCGACTGATCGGCAAGCGCCTCAAGGATACTCACCAAGTCGCGGATACTCACGCGCTCGCGCAGAAGATTGCATAATACACGTTGCACGTCTCCCACGGCAAGCAGTTGCGGAACCAGCTCTTCAACCAGGACAGGGTGGCGTTCTTTCACCGCGTCAAGCAGTGTTCGCACTTCCTGGCGCCCCAACAGTTCTGCAGCGTGCGTCTTTAAAATTTCAGTGAGATGCGTCGCAATCAGCGATGGCGGATCGACGACGGTGTAGCCAGAGAGAACCGCGCGCTCGCGCATCGTGTCGTTGACCCACTCTGCCGGAAGTCCAAAGGCAGGCTCTTTTGTCGGGATGCCCACAATCATCGGATCAGAGACCGGACCGCTCATGGCCAAGTAGTGATTCGGTACAAGTTCAAACCTCGCAACCTCTGTCCCGCGAATTTTAATGATATACTCATTCGGTTTTAATTGCAGATTATCACGAAATCGTATCATAGGCACTACAATCCCCAGTTCAAGCGCACATTGTTTTCTGATCAAACCGACGCGTTCCAGAAGATCTCCGCCTTGATTGCGATCTGCCATGGGCACCAAGGCGTAACCAAACTCAAACTCAATCGGTTCGATATGAAGCAATGCGTACATGCTCTCTGGGCTTTTGGTCGTCGCCGTTTTCTTTTGCTCTGCTTCTTGCAGTGCGCGCGCGTCCGTCTCTTTCTTCCGTCTGACCAATCGCCGCGAAGCAATCAAAAAAAGGATTGCAGCAGGAAGCGTCGGCAAGATGCTGATGGGCGTGAACACGCCTAGCAATACGATCAAACCCGCCACGATAAAGAGCATGGTAGAATTCGAAAAAATCTGTTGCAATATATCCTTTCCAAGATGCTCAGATGTCGCTGACCTCGTCACGATAAGACCCGTCGCTGTGGACAAAAGGAGTGCCGGAATCTGACTGACAAGGCCATCGCCCACTGACAACTGTGTGAATTGAGAGATCGCTTGAGAAAATGAAAGATTGAGTTGTGCCATTCCAACGATAAAGCCGCCGATGATATTGACGGCAACGATGATCATCGAGGCAATTGCATCCCCTTTGACAAACTTGCTCGCACCGTCCATCGCGCCGTAAAAGTCCGCCTCTTGCTCGATCGCCTTTCTCCTTTGTCGGGCTTCCGCTTCATTTATAAGCCCCGAGTTCAGATCAGCGTCAATGCTGATCTGTTTTCCGGGCATGGCATCAAGTGTAAAACGCGCTGCGACTTCAGCGACCCGCTCGGCGCCGCGCGTGATGACGATAAACTGAATGATGATCAGAATGAGAAACACGATGACTCCGACCACCGCATTGCTGCCGATGACAAAACTCCCAAATGTTTCAATCACATGGCCAGCATAGCCCTGTGTGAGAATCAGTCGTGTCGACGATACGTTCAAAGCCAGCCGAAACAATGTCGTCACCAATAAAAGTGAAGGAAAGACGGAGAAGTCAAGCGCTTCACGAATTGACATGGCGACAAGCAACACGGTGAGAGAAATGGAGAGATTGATAATGAGCAACACATCCAACATCGTCGGAGGAATTGGAATGACGAGCATGGCAATAATCCCGATGATCCCGAGCAGCGGCAGCCATACAAAACGACTCATCAAGCGTTCCTCCTCTTTGCAGAAAAAATAAAGTCACCCAATTAGGAGAGTGCGTGCCCGCGCAAGCGATACACATAGGCCAAAACCTCTGCAACCGCCTGAAACAGTGACCCCGGCACGAATTCATCCAGTTCAACAGTCTGATACAGCGCTCGCGCAAGCGGTTTATTCTCGACAATTGGCACGTCGTGCTGACGCGCCACCTCGCGAATTCGCTGTGCTGTCTCGTCAATGCCTTTGGCCACCACTTGGGGAGCAAGCATCGTTTTTGCGTCATAGAGCAACGCGACGGCAAAATGGGTGGGGTTTGTGATGATCACATCTGCTTTTGGCACCTTCTGCATCATTCTCCGGCGTGCCATCACTCTCCCCTGTTCGCGTATTCTTCGGCGCATTTGCAGATTTCCTTCTTGGTCGCGCTGCTCATCACGCACATCCTGCCGTGACATGCGCAACGACTGGGAAAAATGATGGCGCTGATAAAAATAATCGCCAACCGATACAGCGGCAAACATGACTGCGGAGTAAAGCAAGATGGTGTTAGCGTTTGTCAAATAGGAATCAATGATAACGGGTGTTGATGACTCCATCAGAAATGCGTATTGAACCTGTGTATGCACCACCGCGGCATAGAGCGCCACGCCAATTAAGCTCAGTTTGAGAATCGACTTGATCAACTCAATGACCGCGTTTAGGGAGAACAGGCGACGGGTTCCTTCAAGTGGGTTAATCTTCGAAAAATCGGGCATGATCGACGAAAGCGTAAAGAGCGGTCCAACTTGAAAAAAAGAAACGAGAATTCCGATCAGCATGATGGTCGCGACAATCGGCAAGAGTGCAAGCCCCACCTGAATTAGCCCAGGCAGAATGAGTTGCTTTATGTGAAGCGTCTGTTGGCTCGCTGAAATAACAAACAAACTAAGGCAATTTTGCAAGAGCCGCGTCACCGCGCCAAGCAGGTTGCCGCCAAAGGCTGACATGCCCAAGATAGCCGCCAGAAAGCTTAGACTTGAAGTGAGGTCCGCGCTTTTTGCGACACGTCCCTCGCGCCTTGCATCCTGTTTTCGCTTGGGTGTGGCCTGTTCCGTTTTTTCTGCGAAACGCTGCAATTGGAGTCGAATCACGGGTGAGATCCCCCAAGCATTTGAATCATTCTGTTTGTCTCCTCATTCATCGCGAGCATGACTTGTGAAAAGGCGACTGTCAGATCCGGGATCAACAACAGAATCAGGGCAATTCCTACAAAAAGTGTGATCGGCAGACCGACGAAAAAAACATTCATTTGAGGCACGGCGCGCGACGCGACGGCGAGTGAGACATTTGTCAGAAAAAGCGCGAGAAGGATCGGCGCGGCAACCTCGACCCCAAGCAACGTAAGCGAAGCGAGCGCGTCAAGCATGGTGCTGGATACGCCCTGTGCGCCAAAGTGCGCCTGCCCCAGCGGAATGACATGAAAGCTCTGAAACAAAGCAAGAAACAAAACATCGTGACCGTCGACGGAAAAAAACCATAGCGTGAATAGAACTGTATAAAGATTCGTTATAAGGCTTGTCGGTCCAATCGTTCCCGGGCTGACAAGCGAACTCATGGAAAAACCCGTTTGAACATCCAACAGCTCACCTGCAAACTGGATGCCAAGAAAGAGGGCATTCGCCACAACACCGATCGCAAAACCTGTTCCCGCTTCAAGAAAAAGCGGAACGATCATGCTCGACAGCGTCCCGGACAGCGCGGGATGAGGTAAAGAATTATAAAGTACCATCGACAAAAAAAAAGCTGAATAGCACCTTTACCATTCCGGGAATCTGAGCCTGGGGAAAGCCTGGCATGATACCGACAAAACTCACGACACGCGTAAAAATCAAAAGAAACACCCAGACGTTTTGCAAGACAAACACGGTCAACATCAATTTACAAATTGACCGAGATTGCCGAGAATATTGCTCGTAAAATCGGTAATTTGCGATAGCATCCATGGTCCAGCAAGGAAAAGAACGACAATGACTGCGACGATCTTCGGAATAAATGTCAGGGATTGCTCCTGAATCTGCGTCGTGGCCTGAAAAATACTGATCAAAAGCCCGACGACAAGCCCCACCAGCAAGAGCGGCCCGGCAAGTTCTAGGATTAATAGAACAACCTGTTGGCCCAACCCAATCACAAAGTTCGCATTCACACAATCCCTCCGCTTGCCTACTCAATTCGACAAGATTTGACAAATTCCTCTTTCAGCTAGTGAAATCCATAGAGTAGAGAGCGCACGACAAGATACCAGCCGTCTACCATGACAAAAAGCAACAACTTAAAAGGAAGTGAAATAAGCACAGGCGGAAGCATCATCATCCCCATCGACATAAGCGTTGTGGCGACGACCAAATCGATCACAAGAAACGGAATATAAATCATGAATCCGATTTGAAAGGCAGTTTTAAGCTCGCTGAGCGCAAATGCCGGAATGAGCGTTGTAATTGGCAAATCGGTTAAATTGGACGGCGTTTTTTCGTGTCGATACGTTAGAAATAACTGAACATCCGCCACGCGCGTCTGTTTTGCCATGAATACTTTAAACGGCTGCTCGGCTTCTGCCAGTGCCGCGGTTTGTGAAATGCGTCCCGCCAGATAAGGCTGCAGTGCATTGTGATTCACGGCAGAGAACGTCGGCGCCATAATAAACATAGAGAGAAAAATGGCAAGCCCGATCAACACCTGATTGGGCGGCGACTGTTGCAGCGACAGGGCACTTCGCACAAAAGACAAAACGATGATGATACGCGTAAACGAAGTCATCATGATAAGAATCGCGGGAGCGATACTCAGCACCGTAAGCAGCAAGATAATCTGTAAAACGCCCACGGTACCCGAAGGCGTGGTGGGTGCCGCGAGATGAATCGAGAGCCCAGACGAAGAGGTTTGCGCGTGTGCAAGCACTGCGGGCAACGCCAAAGACAAGGCAGGTGCGCCCATCCACACAATGCTTCTCTTCACATCCAACTTCCCCTCTTCATCAATCTGAATGCTGTGTGCGGTACTTCATGATTCCGTCAATCCGATTTGAAAGAAGTTCCGAAAACGCCGCCTCGTCAGTGAGCGCACCCTGTTTTTGCAGCCGGTTTTGCAGCCACGAAAAAGCAGGCTCCACAATCTGACTCTCACGCTGTGTGCGCGTCAATCGAGCAACCAGTTCTTCATCGTCAAACCGCGCCACACACGACACATCGCTTCCTACTCCAAGAAGCAATACCGTCTTCTCATCAAAGACGACCACCTGCAATGTCTTGTTCTGGCCAAGTGGATGAGCCGATACAATCCTTAAAACGCGTGATCGTCCATGCGCACTCGGCACGCGCTTGCCTAACAGACGAATCGTGTAATAGGCAAGCACGAGAATAAAGCAAAAACTGAGAACATACCGCAAAACCATGATCGCACTCATTCGACTAACCCAGCGTCTTCTTTACAGCTTCAACAACCCGCTCAGCCTGAAAAGGTTTAACAATAAAGTCGCGCGCGCCAGCCTGGATGGCCTCGATAACCATCGCCTGCTGTCCCATCGCGGAGCACATGATTACTTTTGCCGAAGGGTCAAACGCCTTTATCTCGCGCAAAGCCTGAATTCCATCCATCTCTGGCATCGTGATGTCCATCGTCACAAGGTCTGGTCGCAATTCCTTGTAACGCTCAACAGCCTGCGCGCCGTCATTGGCCTCTCCGATCACCTGAAAACCATTTTTCGTAAGGATTTCTTTGACCATCATGCGCATAAATGCCGCGTCATCCACAACGAGTACGGTTTGATTCATTGTCCAATTCCTCCATTGCCATCATCTTCAATTGCAAGCCACCACGTCACTGCAAGCGTTTGACGCGTTCTACAGGACTTAAAATATCTGTGACGCGCACGCCAAAGTGTTCGTCAATCACCACCACCTCACCGCGCGCAATCCGCTTTCGATTGACGAGAATATCAACCGGTTCGCCGGCGAGCGTCTCGAGTTCCAGGACGGAGCCGATGCTCATGTCTAACACATCGCGCAACAACTTTTTTGCCCGCCCAAGCTCTACCGTCACTCCAAGCGGGACGTCCATGAGAAGATCAAGATTCTTGATTCCTTCTCCATAGGGTCGATCCTCAAGCGGGGCAAAAACCGCGCGCTCCACGCGCTCCGGCGGCACCGTTTCTACGGCTGATTCCATCGCAAAACCTTGGGTTTGCACGCCACTTTGCGACGCAACAGAAGCGGTCGGCTGTGCAATCTGCGCTGCCTGCGCGTAGGCACTGCGAACGGCGGCATTCGGCGTTGCGAGGATCGGTTCAGCAGGTGCGACTGGCGCTTGTGATTCGTACGAACCATAACTTTGTGCCATAAGCGTCGCCACGAGTTCATGGGCAAATTCCATGGATAAGATCTGAATGATATTTGAATCGATCAATTCGCCAACCTGCAAGCGAAAGAGAATCCTCACCAGAGAGCTTCCCTGAGGGAGATAATCATTGGCATCCGAGTCAAGTGAAGTGATCGTTTTGACATGCGGTGTCGATATGTTGACCGTTCGCATGAGCATTGTCGACATGGACGTAGCCGCCGAGCCCATCATCTGATTCATCGCTTCCGCAACTGCGCTCAAATGCATTTCACTCACTTCGGGCGATGGGTTGCTGCCGTCACCCCCCAGCATTAAATCTGCAATGATCTGCGCATCCGTCTGTTTGATGGCTAACACATTCGAACCGTTTAGCCCCTCTGTATAATCGACACGCGCCGCAATGTGAGGAATGGACATATCCATTGAAATGTCGGTTGGTCGTATCACACTTACGCGCGGCGCCGTGATGTTTACTTTATGGCGCAGCAACATGGACAGCGTCGTCGCCGCAGTGCCAAACGCAATGTTTCCGATTTCGCCAATCGCGTCACATTCCATTTCGGAAAGCGTTTCGGCGTTCTCCAGTTCCTCAGCTTTTACCGCCTCACCGCGAAGCAGCGCGTCAATCTCATCCTGCGAGAGAAAATCACTGCTCATCATACCTCACCTCCTCAACCTGATCTGTGATGCGCACTGCATAGTGTCCTCGAAAGTTTCCTGGCGCGCCTTTTAACTTCACAACATCCTCCACAGCGACGGCCAGGCTTTCATCGACGCGCGAATCAAGCGGGATAACATCGCCGATCTGCAGGCGAAGCAGGTCGCTTGTCGGCAGTACCGTCTTCCCGAGTTGAACCTGAAGATCCACCGACACACTGTGCAACTGCGCACGCAACTGTTCTCTTGACGCCTCTGCTTCTGCATCATTCCGTCTTTGTGTAATCGCAAAACGCGAGGTTAGCCGCTGCATGAGTGGCTCGAGTACGACATGCGGCATACACAGATTCATGATCCCGCTCGTTTTGCCGATGACGATGCTAAACGTGACAAGAAGCACAATGTCACTTTGATTAGCAATCTGTGTAAATTGCGGATTCACTTCCAACGTGTCGTATGTGAATTGGAGTTGCGCCACGTCTGCCCACGAAGTGGCAAGCGCGCTCATCGTGCGGGAAAACAACCGTTCAAGCACCATCATGTCAATCTCGGTCATGCGCCTGCCCACATTCTGATACTGCCCCTGGCCGCCAAGAAGGCGATCCAGCATGGCATACGACGCACTGTTTGGAACCTCCAACAAAAATTTTCCGCTAAGGGGCAATACATCGATCACATGCAGTACAGTGATCGGCGCGATCGAACCCATAAACTCTTCAAACGGCAATTGATCAATGGAAGCCACGGAAAATTGTACACCCGTGCGCAACTGGGCTGAGAAATAGTTGGTAAGCAACCTGGAGAAGTTCTCATAAATCCCCGAAATGGTTCGCGTGTGTTCTTTTGAAAAGCGCATGGCTCGCTTAAAATCATAGACGCGAACGCGACCTGAATCCGATTCATTGCGAATCTCATCAGCAGTGAGCTCACCTGAGTTTAGCGCCGTCAAAAGAGCGTCAATCTCGTCCTGTGACAAGACATCCGGCATGGTGTCACCCCTACTGAACAATCATGTTTTGAATATAGACGGCCGTTATCTTTCCTGTAGTCAAAATGGCGTTTACACGTTTTAAAATCAGGTTTTTCATATACGTTCGCCCGCCAGGGGCTTCGATTTGACTAGCGCTGAGATTGTGTAACACACCGATGACCACATCGTCCAATTGTGCGTTTCTCTCCGTCAACTCCGCATCGACTTTCGTGCTGAGTGCCTGAAGCGTCAATTGAATCTGAATCATGCTACTGCCCTGTAAATTCGTCGTGATCTTGTCAACGTTGTACTGCCACGATTGAAGTTGCGCAGCCGTCGGCGGTGTGTGAATCTTTGATGAAAAGAAAAGTTTGTAGGCGGCCGCCCCGCCCAGAACCACCACAGCAAGCACAGGAATGAAAATCAGAGAGAACTTCCTAACGTTCATGCGACACCTCATGTCGATTTGCAGCGTGCGCCCCGACAAGACCGATCTCCTGCAAATAAACGGTCACCTTGTGAACGACATCGTCCGCCAATTCTTTGACAACATATTTGCGTCCGGAGGTGAGCGAAATCACCGTATCAGGCGTCGATTCAATCGACTCAATCATCAATGCGCTAATGATCAAATGTGAACCGTCCATACGCGTCAATGCGATCACTTTGCAACACCTCCGGATTTTTACTATTCTCTCAAGAAACTCACTTACGCTTGCTGCTCAAGATTTAACACGGTGCTCAAAATATTATTGTCCGTGTTGATCACCTTCGAATTCGCGTCAAACGCCTGTTGTGCGATAATCATCGCCGTGAACTGATCCGTCAAATTGACATTTGACGCCTCAAGCGCACCTGACTGAAAACTTGCGGCGCCATTTTGACCCGGCGTATAAAGCGGTGGAATTGTGCCGCCTCCCGAGTTGACCCCCGTGGTATAAAGGTTTGCGCCAACCTTTGTCATCCCGGCCGGATTCGTAACGCGCGCCACCGGCACGTAATACGTACCCACAATCGTCCCGGTATTCGGGTCTGTCAGGGTGATCTGTCCATTCTGACCAATCGTGTAATTGTTCAGCAAGACGTTTGTTCCGCCCGACGCTGATGCAGGCATACCCAAGTTTACAGCCGAGAGATTCGTTGACGAAAAACTTGTCGGCGCGGGGCCCGGCGTCCCGCCGTTTGCCGGAACAAATTGTCCCATCAGTTTGGAACCGTCCGGGAGTACCAGATTCCCCGCACCATCCACAGAAAAATTACCTGCACGCGAATAGTACAGCGGCACGGTCGACGAATTGGCAGGAGGCGTTCCAGTGGAAGAGGCCAATTGCCCTTGCGGCGACACTACAAAAAAACCATCGCCGTTTAACGCGATATCTGTTGGCACGCCAGTGACTTGGTCTGCGCCTTGCGTAAACGAGTTTTGCACAGCTGAGATATTTACGCCAAGGCCTACCTGTTGCGCATTGATTCCTCCCAGGTTTGCCGTCGGGCTCGATGCGCCTGAAACGGTTTGGCTCAGGATATCACTAAATTCGACGCGACCCGACTTAAATCCTGTCGTATCGACGTTTGCAATATTATTTCCTACAACATCAAGACTTGTCTGATATGCGTTCATTCCGGAAACGGCAGAGTAAAGCGAGCGAAGCATGACCATTCCTCCTGTTTGCTGAGTTCAAATCGGGTAGATTTTTATTTGAGCGACGCTTCGGTCCATCTGCGTTCGCCGTGGGCTTCCGACAAGCGGTCCGGCCCTCCGTCTTTCATAAAACAACCGCACTATCAATATTTGTGATAATCTGCGCGGCTGACTCTTCTTTGGTCATCACGGTAACGACCGTGCGATTGGGCACATTGATCAAAAAATTGGCGCCACTCGCAACCACCAGTGCATTTTGCGCCCTTTTTGCTGACAAGGCGTCTGTCGCCTGCGACAGCTTTTGCTGAAGTTCATGTGTCATCGCGATGTTTCTGGTATTCATTCGACTCTGCGCGTGATGAGAAAAGGTCAACTGGCGGCTCGCCTGTGAAAGCACATCGGAAAATCGCGCCTCCTGAGAATTCTGTGAAAACGCCGCACGCGACGCGGGCTGGTTTTTGATGCCCGCTGGCCGAACATTGTTCGCAACAGCGTCATGAAGACGATTTGCAATCCAATCATTCATGCTCAGAGTCCCGGCTTTGTCACAGAGACGATCGACTGAAGCGGATAGCTTTCGCTGCCAACCGTAACCATGATCGCGCCTGACTGTGTGTTCACTGAACTGACAATCCCGCTCACAGTCACGCCACTTCCCGTCTGTACCGTGGCTGTGTCACCCATGATGGAAAATGCCGTCGCGAGTTGTGTGTTGCTGTTGATCGTCGCGAGACCGGTTTGCAACTTTGTTTCTCCTGTCGCAACATTGGTCATCTGCTCAAGCGACGAGAATTGCGCCAATTGCGCGATGAACTGCGTGTTGCTGGTGGGTTGCAGCGGATTCTGATACTGCAGTTGGGTCGCCAAGAGTTGCAGAAATGAATTTTGGTTTAATGCGCCACCCGGAACGGTGGTGCCGCTCACGTTGATTTGCAGCGCCGCCGACGGTGAGACTGTGCTTGAAGACACACTTCCAGTGGACGTCATTTGATCTCCTACCCTTCTGCATAAAATCCTGTCGCAATCGATTCTTGATACGACTGCGCACGTGTCACCGCTAGGATTGGCGAGCGATTTTTTGTGACCGTAAGCGGCCGCTCTGCGTGTGCCGGCGCTCTTTCGCGGTCTTGACGAACATCGACGTTCACACTCGCAAATCCACCCTGTGTCAATTGTTGAATGAGCTCTGTGCGATGCGTTTGCATCATCTGTGTCGCATCCGCATTTGCAGCGACGAGTTGGACATTCACATGCTGCGATGCGCGCACATCCATGATGACATTCACCTGACCAAGATGCGCCGGATGAAGCGTAAGTTGCACCGTCACTTGAGCGTTTGCACCAGTCGATGAAAGTCTGGATTGTAAAAACCTGCCCAGTTCTGACCATGCAACTGGCGAGCCCTGAACCGTCTCCCCGCTCTGTATAAACCCAAAAGCCACTGGGGCGGTTTGCAGGGGTCTCTCCATTGCCACTGCGACCATTCCGTGACGCTGTGTTGAGTGCATAGGCTGCGATACAGCGTGCATTCTGTTCATCGCCCCACGGGTTAACACAACGCCTGTGTGAACGATTTTTGGCAACCGCTTCACGGACTTCATCTGCTGCGTCTGCACTTGAAGCGAAGGTATTTCCGCATTTGCGGTGGACTGATTTGCTTTTTGCACATGCGCCCGCGCAGATGCAATCGTCCCTGAAATGCCAGGAATCGTTCGCTGAACCAAAAGCGGCGTCACCGCTTTGCCGGTCGCTGCACGCGCAGAAGAGACATGCAACGGATTCGCTTGCTTTGTGACAGATTGTGACAAACCTCTCTGCACCTGCGCAGAAAAATTCACTGCGACAAGAGGCGACGCCAAGGCATGCCGCTTTGTCCCTTGTGTCGGCAAGTCTTGTAACGCTGTGAAGGCCGATCTTTGCTGAGTGCCTTCCTTGCCCTGACGCAAGAGCAAAGACGCTACTCCTTCATTTTGCTTCGCGAGAACTCCAGCAGGTTCGCCTCTGACTGGTGCGACTTTTACAATCATGGATTTTTGCATGTCGATGACAGGCTTCTGTGCGCCAATCGCTTCAGTTGCAGGGCGATCTGCCTGCAAAGAAGTTGTCTGCGACGGCGCGCGCTGCGCCTTTAAAGGCTGTAAATTCACAGCTACGTTGCCGTGTATCCCTTGCTTGGCAACCCGTTCTGGCGCGCGCGCAATTTCTGACAGAATCGTCGCTGATGCGGCTGTCGACGGCGCGTGATAGACTTTTTTCTCACTCGCCAGCGCAGCATGCGCATGCGTTTGCTGTGCCGCACTCTTCAACAAAAGCGTCGTCAAAAAAGGAGAGGCAACGACGTTTGCCAGCGCGTTTATGTCAGTCGCTTTCTTGTGCAATGAAGTATTGTGTGCAGCACCTGCGTGTTTTTCCACGCGGATCGTTTTAGTGTGCTTAGAGACATTGCGCCGAAGCAAAGATGGCTTTTGCACATCAGAGGCGCTACCCGGTTTTGCCTGTTTTATCAAAGTGGAAAGCAATCCCTGAGACATCCATTTCACCTCCTTTCACATGCTGAATATGCTGCGAAACGGGCATCCCCCCTCTCCATGTGAAAAAACGCTTGACAACCGCTTATGCCCCAGCCTGAATCAGTTTCGCCGCCAATTTAGGCGGCATTCCGGACAAAATCGAAGCCTGCGTCGCCTGATCCATCGATCGCAAAATGGACACCTGTTGTGAAAAAGGCTGCAACTGCAAAATTTGTGCCGCTTGGTTTGGCGACATGTTCATGTACACGGCCGCGGCGCCCTTTGCGGTTGCAAGACTTCTTTGCGACGTTGCCACCTGTTTTTCCAGCGACAAAATCTTGGCCTTTTCAGACGCGACGAGCGACTGGCTCACGAGGAGAGCACGGTTTGCTCGACTCAGTTGACTGTTTAGGTGATTCACCGTCTGCTCTACAGCGCTTAGCTGTCCACGAACCTGCTTCATCTGCACGGAAACAGGCTGCGCAAGCGGAGGAAGTCCAATGGTGTGGCGAATCACCGGATTTTGCGTCGCAAAGCGCATGGCATTCCCTACAACGTTATAGCCGAGGATCTGCAGTGCGCCGATTACCAAAAAGACTGAAACAAAAAGTGGAAGAAAAATCATATAAAAGAGAAAGGAAAAGGAGCGCGACTTTTTCTTCAATGCTGCTTCCATAATCTCTTCCCTCCAATCAAACCGTCATGGACCCGTCACGCCGCGACTTATAACCCACTCGTCAAGTGATTTCCACTCACGCGACATGCGTTCCTTTTGATGTCTTGACCTCTCCAGTTCGGTGAGTTGCCTATAGCGATACACATCCTGATAAGCATGAAACACAGCCACACTAGCTTTGTTCGCCTCATCCACGCAGTCCTCAAGTTCTTGAAGCGCTTGCACTTCCCTTTGGCGCAAAGCCTCATCGTAGCGTGACCACTGTTGAAAATCAGCCGCCGTGATTGCCACGCGATGGAGATTTGCAAAGGCGATTTCTTGCTCTGTTTTCAAATCGTTGACGCGCTGGCGCGCGCGATCCACCATTTGATCTGCGTGCAAACGCTCTTCCAGTCGCTTTTCCTCTTCATAATCTTTCACCTTTTTTAGACGTACAGCGCGCGCGTATTCCACACTACATGCCCCCTTTCAACAGATCCAAAAGTTGCAGGCGCGTTTGATCATACGCACTGCGATCCTTTACGTCCTGATTCAAGAAGTGATTCACCGACGCTTCCATCGCCATCCACTGGTCAATCTGTGCATCTGCACCGCGCTGATACGCTCCGATCCGAATCAAGTCCTCCGCGTCGCGCCCCGCACCAATCCATCGCCTCACCTCAAGCGCAGCCGCACGATGTTCTTGATCTACAAGTTCTGTCATGAGACGACTCACACTTTGCAGGATGTCAACTGCAGGATAGTGCCCGCGTTCTGCAAGCTTTCTGCTAAGCGTAATGTGCCCATCGAGAATTCCGCGCACCGCATCGACAATGGGCTCTTGCATATCGTCCCCGTCGACGAGTACCGTATAGATTCCCGTGATTGTGCCTCGCTCATTTTTCCCTGCGCGCTCAAGCAGGCGGGGAAGTGCCGCAAAGACAGATGGCGTATAACCGCGCGCCGTGGGAGGTTCACCCACAGCCAATCCCATCTCGCGAAGCGCCATGGCAAAACGAGTCACCGAATCCATCATTAAATTGACGGACATCCCTTTGTCACAAAAATACTCGGCAATCGTTGTTGCAACATAGGCCGCCTTTGCACGCACTACCGCTGGCTGATCCGATGTTGCCACGACCACAACAGAACGCTCGCGAGCGATGGCCAAGTCCCGCTCGATAAATTCATTGACCTCACGCCCGCGTTCGCCAACAAGCGCGATCACGTTTACATCCGCCTGACTCTCTTTGGCAATCATGCCTAAAAGCGTGCTTTTCCCCACACCACTGCCCGCAAAAAGTCCGATGCGCTGTCCTTTTCCGAGTGTCAAAAAACCGTCGATCACACGAACGCCTGTCGATAATACTGAGTCAATGCGCGGCCGCATCAATGGATTGGGCGGATCGCGCAGCGTGGATCGCTCTTCAAAGGTGCGCAGCGCACCCAATCCGTCAATCGGCGAACCAAGGCCGTCAAGAACCCGCCCAAGCAGCGCCTCGCCAACGCCTACCGTGAGCGGTTTGCCAGTCGCCATTACGACGCTGCCTGGAGCTAGTCCCTCTAGTGGCGAGAGGGGAACCAACAGCACACGCTCACTGCGAAACCCGATAACCTCACAGAGGATCTCTTGGTTGTCAGAATCGCGAATCCGGCATATTTCTCCGATTCTCGTCATCGGACCGATCGACTCGATCAATGTACCCACAACATTTTGCACATGGCCGTGAACGCGAAAAAGATCGGTTCTATCAAGAATGGCTTCATAGCGCGCGAGGCGTTCCTGGCTCATTCAAGATCCCCCGATCGTTTTGCGGCTTCATGCAACGCCTGAGATATGAGATCCATACGCGTTTCAACACGCCCGTCCAACGTCCCGAAGTCTGTGATCAAAACCGCGTCTCCGCGCGTTAAGCTCAAGTCTGGCACGATATCAAGACGCGCGTCGTAAAACAGCAGCGACTCAAGTTCTGGTTTCTCAGAGAGAACCGAGGCAAAATCTGCTGACGCCACACGCAGTTCCAGTCGGTTCGATTTTCTCACTCTTGCCAGCAGCGGCCGAATCACCGCATGCGCCTTCTCATCGTCATCCGCAATCGCCGCACAGACGACCTTTCTCGCAATCTGCAAAGCGAGATTGACAACGTCACTTTCTCGCTCAAGCAGTGTACGCGCACGCTCTTCTTCTGCAAGGCGAAGAAGCTTGTCTGCCATCTCGATCTTTTCGGCTATCGACTGCTCAGCTTGTCTGACGCCCGCTTCAAAGCCTTCGCGCGCCCCTATGTCCCTCGCTTTTTCGTAAAGGAGTTTTGCGTGGGCTTCTGCCTCGTCTTCCATGCGTGCAAGTTCAAGGAGCAATGCCTCACGCCTAGTTTCGAGTTGCAGGAGTTCTTCTTCTCGCTCGTGCAGCGCATTCTCCAATTCGATCTGTTTTTCTTGCGCAAGAGCCTGTTCAACTGTTTCCGTCTCTATTCCATCACCCAGACTGCGCTCGCCAGAACGTCGCAACAATGCTTCACTATGGGGAGAAGTGATGGTGCGATTCGCGATCTCATTGCTTGGCAGCCGATAGATTCTAGACAAGGACATCTTCGCTGCCACCTCGCCGAATTACAATTTCACCCATATCTTCCAACCTGCGTATCTGCGCCACGATGCGCTGCTGAGCCTCTTCCACGTCGCGCAAGCGCACAGGTCCGGCATACTCCATATCCTCCTTGAATGTCTCGACCATCCGCTTTGACATGTTGGAAAAGACGAGTTCCTTGACTTCCTCGCTGGCGGTTCGAAGTGCCAGTAGCAAATCCGACTGTTCGATATCGCGAATTACACGCTGAACCGATTTGGGGTCGAGCATGACGATGTCTTCAAAAATAAACATGCGGCGCTTGATCTCTTCTGCGAGTTCTGGATCTGTTGTTTCTACATAATCCAGAATCCCCCGCTCCGTGCTGCGATCCACGCCATTCAAAATTTGCACCAACGCGTCGAGTCCGCCAATGTTCATCGTCCCAAGCGACGTCATGGAGGCGAGTTTGCTTTCAAGAACCCGCTCTACCGAACTCACGACTTCTGGGCTGGTGGAATCCATCGTGGCAATCCGCATCGCAACTTCATAACGCACATTTTGGGGAAGTTCTGCAAGAATCCCGGATGCCTGTTTTGGTTCAAGATACGATAAAACGAGGGCGATCGTCTGCGGATGTTCAGTCTGAATAAAATTCAGGATTTGCAGCGGATTGGCCTTTCGCGCAAACTCAAAAGGACGCACCTGTAACGAAGACGTGAGCCGTTCGACGAGTTCAAGCGCCCGTTCCTTTCCCAGCGCTTTTTGCAAGATCTCGCGCGCATATTCAATTCCGCCCTCAGAGATGTACTGCTCCGCGATCGCCAGTTGTTGGAATTCTTCAAGAATCCGTGAACGATCTCCGTGTTCAACCCGTTGCACCGACGCGATTTCGAGTGTCAATTTTTCGATTTCTTCTTCTCGCAGATGCTTGTAGACATTCGCCGCCGTTTCAGGGCCAAGGGAGATCAAAAGAAGTGCGGCCTTCTGTTTACCCGACAACTCACCGCCTCGTCGAACACTCATCGCGCCACTCCCCCTTGAAATTTCCGTCTGGATTCCATCGCACCGTCAAAACGAAGGGTGTTTCAATCATCCGATAGCCACGTGCGAATGAGCGATGCCATGGCTTCCGGCTTTTTAAACGCCATTTCCTGCAACTGTCGCGTCATCATCGCTTCAGGCGATCGCTCTGCATGATCATCCACCATGAGCTGGCGCTGCGCCACAACAGACTCTGTCCGCTTGCGCCGCCTGATGAAAAAGACAAGAATTCCTCCGAGGACAAGCGCTCCAACCGCACCGAGGGCAAGAGGCGTGACAAACGAGCTTTGGGTTGTACCCGTCAGGGAGGCATTGACAAATGGAACCGTCAAGACACTCACAGCCGATCCTTTCGCTCCAGCCCCGCGCGCACCTACCGCCGTCAAAACAAACTGCTGAAGATTCGCGCGAAGCGCCGGCGTCAGCGCAACCGCTTTGGCATTGATCAAAACGCTCACGTTGTAACCGTTGATCTGCATTGGATCGAGTTTTGTCGTCGTATTCGTGTTGCTGTTTTCATAATTCGTCGTGCTAGATCGCGTGTTTGACGTAGAACCAGTTCCCGCACCCGTCGTTCCATACGTGACGACATTCGGGTTTTGCGTTGCCTGTCCTGCGATACCGCCGCCCGTTCCGCCACCTGTCGACGAACTTGTCGAGCTTTGCGTAGAGAGCGGAGGCCCTGCCGTTACAACATGGCTTGATTGAACCTCAGAGTTGAAGGTCACGTTTGCGTGAACGATGACCTGTACATTGCCAGGGCCGACAAACTGGACCAAGCTGTTTTGCAACTGCATCGCAAGCGCTGTCTCCATCTGCTGCTTAATGGCGATTTCTTGCGCGACCTGACCAGAGATTGCAGAACCGCCTGCACTCGTTGTTGCAGAGAGGTCATTGCCATTCTGGTCAATGACAGAAACATCCGCGGCACTCAGGCCCGTGACAGAGTGCGCCACCAACTGCTGAATGCCAAACACCTGCGCCGCTGTGAGCACATTGCCTGCGGCCACATTGAGAATGACCGAAGCCTTTGCCGTACCTGATTGCGTCGGGCTCACCAAAAAGCTGGAGGATTGCGGCATCACAATGTTGACTTGCGCACTGGTAATCCCGTTGATCAATTCAATTGATTGCGCTAGGCGAGTCTGCAAGACAGACAACACTTCGAGATTCATCGCTTGATCCGTCATGCCAAGCGGCGACGAATTTTGGAGAATCTGCGAATAATCCACCATGCCCGTACTGGGCAATCCATTCATGGCCATATCAATTCTCGCTTGATCTGCTTGCGATGACGGAATCAAAATATTGTTGCCCTGAAGTTGATAGGGAATTTTCAACTGATCAAGCTTCTGCGTGATTTCGCCGGCAGACTTAGAATCGAGATTTGAAAAGACCACTTGATAGTTTGGATTGAGCAGAAAAAAGGACAGCAGGGACACCGTTAATAAAAAGAAGATGCCAATTGCGATTAGATTGCGTTTCTGACGCCTCTCAAGTGCACCATACCATTCAGAAAATCGCTTTATAAGAGATTGCCAATCATAGTTCATCCTGAACCATCACCCAGTGCAACTCACCCTCTACGCGGTTCGCGGATTATACTTGCATACTCATTAACTGGTTATAGGCACTGACTGCGCGATTGCGCACTTGCACAGTTAGGTCAAGCGCGAGTTGCGCCTGTGTCGCTGAAATCATGACATTGCTCAAATTCGGAGCGGTCCCTGCCGCCAACGCCAACCCTTGCGACTGTGAATTGGCGACAGCAGTGTTTACCCCTTGCAGGGCATTTGTCAACATCTGAGAGAACGAAGTGCCGCCGCTCGCAACAGTCGGAGTCGCTGTCGCCTGTGTGGCCATCGTCACACTAGAGATCGGATTGATCATTGCGCAAACCTACTTTCCAATATTCAGCGTTTGTACATCAATCGCCTTGGCTGCATCAAATGCCGTCACATTCGCCTCGTACGCGCGCGATGCAGTGATCATGTTCACCATTTCCGTGGCAATATTGACATTCGGCATTTGAACATAGCCGTTTACAGCGTTCGGATTTGTCGGATCATAGACGAGGCGAAAAGGTGACGGGTCTTTGACGATAGACTGCACCATAACGCCTCCGCCAGACATTGAAGCATTCACAGCATTTCCCAAAACGCCCTGAAACGAGGAGGGAATCGAACTTAAAACCACCTGTTCTCTTCGATACGGCCCACCAGAAGGCGTTCGCGTCGTGTTTGCGTTTGCAATATTGTTTGATATCACATCAAGCCACAGACGATTCGCGGTAAGTCCAGTCGCGCTTATCGTCAATCCATCAAACAGTCCCAACTCAATCAACTCCCGAGAATTGCAGTTCGAAGCAAGGCAAATTGGTCATTTAATTCTGTGACCATCGCTGCCGTATCGATTTGATTCATGGCAAGACCGCTCATTTCTGCGTCCAGGTTGACATTGTTCCCATTTGACGAAACCGCCGTATTTTGATCAACCGTTACAACAGGCGTGACATTCTGCAACGTCTGGCTTGCAGATAGATCACTTGGACTGTTTTGCAACATCGAAAGCGTACCGGAGCCATTTGCCTGAGCAATCGCCTGCAGTAAAAGCGTGTTAAATTGAACCGTTTCACGGTGATAGCCTGGCGTGTTCGCATTTGCAATATTGTTTGCATAAACTTGTTGCCTTAACTGGGCTGCGTCAAGCGCGGACTGGAGTGCCGCGATGGTGAAGGAACCAGACAAGCATTATCACGCCCCTTCCTAAACAATCATCATTACAATTCAACAGAAATCGACGTTTTCCCTGCACATATGACAAGGAATTTGGGATTTCTTCGAAAAACGGCAAAGGGTTGTCACAGAATCCTGTGACAACCCACCTCATTGACAATTCATTCGAGTTTACATTTCACAAAATACATTCAGTCTGCACTTAACGATTGCGTACTTTGTGCAGTTGTGCAAGCAACTTGTCATTCAGGATCTTAATGTATGTGCCCTTCATTCCAAGTGAACGCGACTCAATGACGCCCGCGCTCTCAAGCTTGCGCAAGGCGTTTACAATCACCGAACGGGTGATGCCGACACGATCCGCAATTTTGCTCGCGACAAGAAGACCTTCACGACCATCCAATTCCTCGAAAATGTGATCCACAGCTTCCAACTCGCTGTATGAGAGAGAATCGACAGCCATCTGGACGATCGCGCGTGAGCGTGATTCCTCTTCCATTTCGTGCGCGCGCGAGCGCAGGATCTCCATTCCCACAACTGTCGCCCCAAACTCGGCCAACAGCAAATCCTCATCTGTAAATTCAGGTGACTGGCGCGCGAGAATCAATGTGCCAAGACGATCCCCACCCCCAATGACAGGAACAATCGTCGTAATTTCTGAGTCCTCCGACTCATTGGGTTGATCATTCAACTCAGCCAATGGGTTCATATTATGCGTATTAGCCAGTGTCGTATCCTGACGAAGAAGTCCCGCATTGTACTCAGACGGAAACAATCGTTGCAAATCCGCGTCATACCCTCCCACCGAGCGAATTTCGGCCAAGCCCAAAATTTTACCCGTTCTTGATACCACATACACATTGGCGTGAATCACATCGCGAAGAAGTTCTGCCATCTCCAAAAAATCCACAAACTGTCCTGCACGCTGTAAGAGGCGATTGATACTCCGTGCTTTTTTAAGTAAATCCATGTCGACATCCTCCTATAAAATAAAGTGACTCAAATCTCTGTCCCCTGCGATTCCTGCCAGCTTTTCGTTCACATAGTCTGGCGTGACCACAATCGTCGTCGGGCTGATGTTAGGTGCTTCGAACATGACATCTTCCAATAGTTTTTCAAGCAACGTGTGGAGACGCCTTGCTCCGATGTCTTCCGTGTTTGCATTCACTTCAGTTGCAATTTCAGCAATTCGGCGAATGGACCCTTTTGCAAATTCTAACGTGACACCTTCTGTCGCAAGAAGCGCTGTATACTGGGTAATAAGCGCGCTTTTCGGTTCTGTTAGTATTTTCTCCATATCATTCGCGCTTAGACTTGTCAGTTCAACACGAATCGGGAATCGTCCCTGGAGTTCTGGAATCAAGTCTGACGGCTTAGCCATATGGAACGCACCTGCTGCAATAAACAAAATGTGATCCGTTTTGACTGGACCGTGTTTCGTCATCACGGTCGAACCTTCAACAATCGGCAGGATGTCGCGCTGTACGCCTTCACGCGATACATCAGCGCCGCCACGCCCTTCTCGACTCGCGATCTTGTCGATCTCGTCAATGAAGATAATCCCGGCTTCCTCAGCCCGGCGAACGGCTTCGCGCGTCAATTCATCCATATCTATCAATTTTTGCGCTTCTTCTGCAAGCAAAAGCTTCTTTGCCTCACGCACCGTCACGCGCCGCTGCCGCTTACGCTTTGGCATAAAACTGCCGAGAACTTCCTGCAGGTTGCCAAGATTCTCCGCACCCATTCCAGGCATGAAATCGAAATTCGGAGACGACATATCCTCGACATTGATCTCAATGACTCGTTCATCCAGTGCGCCTGCCTCCAATTCTCGGCGCAACCGTTCACGCTCAAATCGGGTAGACTCTGTCGCAGGTTTCGGAGGCTCACTCGCTTGAAAGAGCGCCTCAAGCGGATTGCGAAACGTGCGTTCACGGTTAGAATCAGGCATCATCGCATCAAGAATACGCTCATTCACTGCATCCCTGGCCCGATCTTCAACAGCCGCGATCCTTTCCGCTTTTAGCGTGCGAATACCCGTTTCCACCAGATCACGAACCATCGAATCCACATCGCGCCCCACATAGCCTACCTCAGTAAACTTCGTAGCCTCTACCTTGACAAACGGCGCACCTGTCAGCTTGGCAATTCGGCGCGCTATTTCCGTTTTCCCAACACCTGTAGGCCCTATCATCAAGATGTTTTTTGGAGATACCTCATCACGCAATTCCGGATCCAGTTTTGCCCGACGAAATCGATTGCGGAGCGCAATCGCGACAGCCCTTTTAGCCGCCTTTTGACCGACGACGTGAATGTCGAGTTCTTCAACAATTTCCTTCGGCGAGAATGACGCACTCACAACAAATCATCCTCTCGTCCATGATTTGTCTGCTCGACAATGATGTTCTCATTCGTGTAGACGCACAATTCACTGGCAATCTTCAGCGACTCACGAACAACAGCCTCTGGACCCAACTCCGTGTGGCGCACAAGCGCCCGCGCTGCCGCGAGTGCATATGATCCTCCAGAGCCAATCGCACAAATGCCGTCGTCGGGCTCAATCACTTCACCCGTCCCGGAAATCATCAAGAGATGATCTTTTGAGAGCGCAATCAGCATCGCTTCAAGCTTGCTTAACATGCGATCCGTCCGCCACATTTTTGCCAATTCAACCGCCGCGCGAGGCACATTCCCCTTGTGTTCCTCAAGCTTTTGTTCAAACTTTTCCGAGAGCGTCATCGCATCTGCGACACTTCCTGCAAACCCGACGATAACCTCGCCCCGATAAAGTCTTCGCACCTTTCTCGCCGTCGATTTCATAATCATCGCGTTACCAAAGGTAACCTGACCGTCCCCTGCCATTGCGCCGCCAAGCGGCGTGCGTATCGCCAAAATGGTCGTTGCATGAAAGCTCACTGCCTTGACCCCCCACTACCAATCGACGTTTACAGATCCTCACTCGCGCATTCACTCTGCCGTAAAATGTAAAGGATGCGCACGCGGATGAGCAGCTTCATACACACGCACAAGATGTTCTCGCGCAGTATGTGTGTAGATCTGCGTAGAAGAGAGACTCGCATGACCGAGAAGCTCCTGGACAACGCGCAGATCTGCTCCACCCTCAAGCATATGGGTTGCGAAAGTGTGGCGAATGGAGTGCGGCGAAATTTGCTTTGTGATCGCGAGTTGTTCAATATACCGATCGAGCAATCGCCGAACAGATCGATCAGTCAGTCGCCCGCCATTACGATTCACAAACAGCGCTTTTTCGTTTGCGTCGGCTAGTTTAGGGCGTCCCCGCGCAAGATAGTCTGCAACGGCGTCCGCCGCTTTGCGCCCAAATAATACCACCCGTTCTTTTCGTCCTTTTCCCATGATCCGAATCGAATGCATCCGCAAGTCAAGATCACTCACATTGAGTGCGACACATTCCGAAACACGGATGCCTGTCGCATACAAAAACTCCAAAATCGCCTGATCGCGTATGCCAAGCGGCGATGAATGACTGGGCGATTTAAGAAGTTCGTGCATCTCATCAATCGTCAAGAAAGAAGGTAGCTTGCGGTCCATTTTAGGCAGGCTGACATGAACAGCCGCGCTCATATCCTCCGAGCCTTGAGTGCGAAGCGCGCGATGAAACGCTCGCAACGCGCTGACCTTGCGGGCGATCGATTTTTTTTCAAAGCCCTTAGCCATCAGCGTTGCAAGATAGGCACGAATGACATGCGACGGGATAGGGCCTGGAGCGCCGCGATACGATTCGAGAAAAGAGTGAACGTCGGCAAGATAGGCGCGAACCGTGTTAGGCGAATAATTGCGCTGCAAAGACATCCAACACGCAAAGTGAAGGAGTGCCTGTTCCCACGGCCTTACCTCAGGCGAATCTTCCACGAATGCTCCCCGCTTTCGACACCATTCGACCCGGCTGATGTATGGTAACACAGTTCAGAATCGACTTGCAAGCGAATTGACATCTTTATCTACAAGATTCTGAACAATATCGATAGATCGTAACGAAAGTTTCTCATTCTTTTCGATTTTTGATCTCACTCGTTGTTCAAGAGGTGGCAATAATCCAAATGTCGCATTCATCGGTTGGAAATGATCTGGATCAGCGTGTGTAATGTAATGAGCGAGACTCCCAATCACAGTTTCGCGAGGAAAGATGAGCGGTTCCTGTGAACCAACGTACTTCGCCGCATTGATTCCCGCCACAAGTCCGGATGCGGCAGACTCAACATACCCTTCCACGCC
Source organism: Ferroacidibacillus organovorans (assembly GCF_001516615.1). GTDB lineage: Bacteria > Bacillota > Bacilli > Alicyclobacillales > SLC66 > Ferroacidibacillus > Ferroacidibacillus ferrooxidans_B. The sequence continues at coordinate 42,416 of NZ_LPVJ01000060.1, forward strand.
AGTGATTTGCCCAGCAAAAAAGAGTGACGGTCGTTCTATGGATTGATACGTTTCCTTTAAAACGAGCGGTGAGCGCAGGAAGGTATTGCGATGCATTACGCCATATCTTACAAATTCGGCAGACTCAAGCCCGGGAATCATTTGAAACACCCGCTTTTGCTCACCCCATTTGAGATGTGTCTGAAACCCAACCATGTTATAAAGCGTGGCCGCCGCATTATCCTGGCGCAATTGCACCACAGCAAACGCCTCTTTCCCTGTTTCTGGATGCGCGAGTCCAACCGGTTTTAATGGGCCGAACAAAAGTGTCTGGCGACCTCTTTTTGCCATCACCTCGACGGGCATGCAACCTTCAAAGTATATTTCCTTTTCAAACGTGTGCAGTTCTGCCGTCTCTGCAGAAACAAGAGCGTCATAAAAACGGTTGAACGTTTCTTCATCCATAGGGCAGTTGATGTATGCAGCCTCACCTTTGCCGTAGCGTGAGGCGATAAATGCTTTTGTCATGTCAATGGATGCATGCTCCACAATCGGCGCCGCCGCATCATAGAAATAAAGTGAAGACTGTCCGGTAAAAGCTGCGATTGACTCGCTCAGTCGCTCGCCCGTGAGCGGTCCTGTCGCAAGGATTGTAACGCCTTCTGGAATCTCGTCTACAACTTCCCTTTTCACGCAAATATTGGGGTGATTCGAGAGCCGGAGTGTTATTTCACGCGAAAACGCTTCGCGATCGACGGCAAGCGCCCCACCTGCAGGAACAGCGTGTTGATCCGCGCATTGCATGATCAACGAACCAAGACGTCGCATTTCTTCTTTTAATAACCCCACGGCGTTTGTCAACGCATTTGAGCGCAAACTGTTAGAACAGACCAATTCTGCAAAATCAAAACTGCGATGCGCGGGTGTCTGAACGACGCCCCTCATTTCCACGAGCGTTACAGATACCCCGCGATTTGCCAGTTGCCAGGCTGCCTCGGAACCTGCCAGTCCTGCCCCGACAACTGTGACGTGGTTTGATTCCTTCAAATTACTCACCTTCCGTCTGCCCCTACCGTCACGTTTTCATCACTTTGCTCGACATGTTGACACTCTGCATTCGAACAAACAATTTGTTCTCCGCGCTTGTTCTTTTTTTTCACAAGTGGTTCACCACACGACGGACAAGGTCGCATTGCCGGTTCATCCCACAAAACATAGTTACACTCTGGGTAGCCTGAACAACCGTAAAACACCCTTCTCTTTTTTCCACTGCGCTGAACGAGCGGTTTGTTACAGCGCGGGCAAGACACATCAAGCGGTTTTAGAATTGGTTTTGCATTTCTACACTCAGGAAAGCCCGGGCAGGCCAAAAACTTCCCAAACCGACCATGTTTGAAAACCATTTGCCTTCCACATTTTTCACAGATTTCATCTGACAACTCATCTTCTAGCGTGACGTGCTCCATACTCTTTTCTGCAACTTCCAGATACTGCTCAAAATCCCGATTGAACAAATCGAGCATCTTCACATAGTCGACATCACCGTCTTCCACATCATCCAACTGTTTTTCAAGCTGCGCCGTAAAATCCACATCAACAATGGTCGGAAAAAATTCCTTCAATAAATCAATGACCAATTCGCCGAGTTCAGTTGGCACAAAACGCTTTTCTTGCAACAATACATAACCGCGCTTTTGAATCGTTTCAATGGTTGGCGCATACGTGCTTGGACGCCCGATCCCCAACTCCTCCATGCTTTTGACGAGGCGCGCTTCAGAGAAACGCGGTGGTGGTTGAGTAAAATGTTGTTCTTCTTTTAACGTTGGGCGAGGCTCAAGCGTCTGCCCCTCTTTTAAAGGAGGTAAAAAACCCTCTTCTTCTTCTTGATCATCAGAGCCCTCAATGTAGAGCTTCATAAAGCCTGGAAATTTAATTTTCGAACCCGATGCGCGAAAAGTCGCGTCGCCTGCCAAAATTTCGACTTGCAACGTGTCAAGCACAGCAGATGCCATTTGACATGCGAGAAATCGCTCATAGATCAGCTTGTACAAGCGGTATTGGTCGCGATTGAGAATCGCTTTCAATGATTCCGGATCGCGCATTGCAGAAGTCGGGCGAATCGCCTCATGCGCATCCTGCGCACCTTGACGCGTTGAGTAGACGCGCGGTTGGTCTGGTACATAGGCATCACCATAAACCGCTGCGATACGTTCGCGCGCTTCTGTGAGTGCAGTATCGGACAAACGCGTTGAATCCGTCCGCATGTATGTGATCAAACCGACCGCCCCCTCTTTGGGCAGGTCAATCCCCTCATACAATTGTTGAGCGACGGACATCGTGCGTTGCGCCCGAAAGCCCAATCGCCTTGCCGCTTCCTGCTGCAGACTACTCGTTGTAAAAGGCGGAGATGGATTTCTTTTTCGCTCACTGGCCCGAACCTTTTCAACAACGAATGGGTGCCCTTTCACTCGCGAAAAGAGAGATAACACGTCCTCGCGTGTTTTTAATTCCTGTTTCTTTCCTTTATATCCATAAAATTGAGCCAAAAAGCGCTCTCCAGAGACATCGCAAAGTGCTCGCACCGTCCAATATTCTTCCGGTGTAAAGGCGCGTATCTCTCGCTCCCGATCAACGATCAAGCGAACTGCCACGGATTGGACACGTCCCGCTGACAGACCGCGTTTGACCTTTTTCCACAAAAGAGGACTGATTCGATATCCGACAAGGCGATCGAGAATCCGCCTCGCCTGCTGTGCGTGAACCAGATCCATGTTCACTGCGCGCGGGTGCTTAAACGCGTCTTTGACAGCTTGCTTTGTAATCTCATTAAAGACGACCCGGCAAGGGCGGGAAGGGTCCACGTCAAGACTCTGCGCCAAATGCCACGCGATCGCCTCGCCTTCACGATCAGGGTCAGCGGCTAAAAAGATTGATTTGACTTTGCGGCCAGAATCCTTTAACTCTTTAAGAACGTCGCCTTTTCCGCGTATCGTAATATATTTTGGTTCAAATCCGCGATCAATGTCGACACCAAGTTGACTTTTTGGAAGGTCTCTCACATGCCCCATGGAAGCTTTCACAATGTACTTGCTCCCTAAATATTTCCCGATGGTTTTGGCTTTTGCGGGTGACTCCACGATGACAAGATAGTCAGCCATCGGTCTCCTCCTCGTATACTGAAGATTCAACACATCTTATCACTCGTTTGAAAGGATATGCAAATCCTCAATTCGTTTGCCACTCATATCTACCGTCTGGCCTTTTGCGGATTTTCCCATTCAATTCAAGTGAAAGAAGGTGAACTGCCGCCATTTCACTTGATAGGGAGAGGGCGTCACACAAAACTTCTACACTTTTTGCTCCAGACTGCAACTCCATCATCATCTTGTCGGCTATCGATGTGGAGTCTTTACTGTTCTTTTTTTCATCCATCATCAGCGGTGTGGCCAATGGAGATCCGACTTGAAGCGGCGCAGCCGACGGGTGCAACATCGGTGCAGCCCCATCCATGATCAGCAAATTTGTACCCGCCGAACGTTCTGACGTTATATTGCCGGGGACTGCATACACGTCTCGATTATCTTCAAGCGCGTAGCGCGCCGTGATCAACGCGCCACTCTTGACCGAAGCCTCAATCACAAGTACACCGCGGCACAATCCGCTAATGAGGCGATTCCTCCGCGGAAAGTGATGTTTTTGCGGACCCACCCACGGAAGATGTTCACTAAGAACCGACCCCCCTCGCTCTAGAATCTGTTGCGCCAAGGCGCGATGCTCTTTTGGATATATCGAGTGCACCCCTGATCCTAGCACAGCAATCGTTGGCGATCCCCCCGCAATCGCTCCGCGGTGAGCATATCCGTCAATCCCCTGCGCCAAGCCAGACACCACTTCTGTGCCGGCTTTTGACAAGGCGAACGCCGTTTCGTAGGCGACATGCCTCCCATACGATGTGCAATTGCGAGTTCCCACGATTGCAATGCGATGTCGGTCCGTCAATCGTTTACCTTGATAAAAATAAAACGGCGGAGGAGCGGCAATCTCACGGAATAACGGAGGATAGTCAGGATCCGACCAAATGACAAACTCGACCTTTTGTGCAGTCAACCTTGCCTCAAGCCGTTCATGCGAGACTTGGAAGGTTCGCAAAAGTGATTCTGCAATTTTTTCAGAGCCGCACAAATGACGCCATTGTTCGATTGTCGCTTGATCCGCTTCATCAAGGGATGAGAATGCATCTCTGATTAAAAAGGCGCGCCGAATTCCAATACCTTGCACCGCGAGAAGTTTCAACCAAAAGAACAGTTCCTTCATGCGATCGGCTGAATCAGTCAAAACGAAACCCCCTTCTAGCGACAGTTTGACATATCGCTAAAGGGGGAGCGATCAAATTTTGTAAAAAGGCGTAAAGCAATGAAGAAAACGCAAAAGGTTTTGGTTCACTGAGCGATCTTGCAGACTTCTAACAGATTGCGCTCCTCTAACATTTGATAAAGCGTGCTGCCCATCTCTGACGGTGTTGGCGCAACATGAATTCCTGCAGCCTCCATTGCGGCAACCTTTTCTGCAGCTGTCCCTTTGCCGCCTGAAATGATCGCGCCAGCGTGACCCATGCGCTTCCCTTCAGGGGCGCTGCGTCCCGCGATAAAACCGGCAACTGGCTTTTTCATGTGATTTTTTACGTAATTCGCCGCTTCTTCCTCAGCCGTTCCACCAATTTCACCAATCATGATAACTGCTTCGGTATCAGGATCTTCGTTGAACATCGTTAGGACATCGACAAAATTTGTGCCATTTACAGGATCTCCGCCAATTCCAACAGCGGTCGATTGACCGATGCCAAGCGTTGACAGTTGGTGAACAGCTTCGTACGTAAGGGTTCCGCTGCGACTGACGACACCGACTCTCCCGCGTTTATGGATATAGCCTGGCATAATGCCAATCTTGCACTCATCTGGCGTGATAACGCCTGGACAGTTTGGCCCGATGAGCCGTGTTCTTCGCCCCTCGAGGTAGCGTTTTACACGAACCATATCGAGCACGGGAATCCCTTCCGTGATGCAAATGACCAGTGGAAGTTCCGCATCCGCAGCTTCCATGATTGCATCAGCCGCAAACGCGGGTGGCACATAAATCACTGAAGCGTTTGCGCCTGTTTCACGTACCGCCTGTTCAACCGTATTAAAGACAGGAATGCCTTCTATGTTCGTACCGCCTTTACCCGGCGTGACGCCGCCGACCATCTTTGTACCATACGCAATCGCTTGCTGTGTATGAAAAAGTCCCGTTTTACCGCTGATTCCCTGTGTGATGACACGCGTTTGTCGATTGACCAGAATGCTCAAGCTAATCCCTCCTGTTCTGAATTACTGAACCAATTGAATGATCTTTTGCGCCGCTTCAGCGAGTGAGTCAGCCGACGATATGGCAAGACCCGACTCAGCAAGCAATTTTTTTCCAAGTTCGACATTCGTTCCTTCCAAACGAACGACCAATGGGCGGTCAAGCCCGATTTGTCGAGCGGCCGCGATCACACCATTGGCGATGACGTCACATTTCATGATGCCGCCAAAGATATTCACGAGGATGCCTTTGACGCCTGGGTCTGAGAGAATAATTTTAAACGCTGCAGTAACTTTTTCTTCTGTCGCCCCACCGCCGACATCAAGAAAGTTTGCAGGGGATCCCCCAAAATACTTAATGGTATCCATCGTCGCCATCGCAAGCCCGGCACCATTGACCATACAACCAATATTTCCTGTGAGGGCAATATAACTCAAGTCATATTTTGAAGCCTCAGTTTCTCTCGCATCTTCTTCATCAAGGTCGCGCAGTTCAAGAATATCTTTGTGTCGATAGAGCGCGTTGCTGTCAAAATTCAATTTTGCGTCAAGCGCCATCACGTTTCCGTCTCCTGTGACGACAAGCGGATTGATCTCAGCGATTGAACAGTCTTTATCAACAAACGCCTGATAGAGTGCGAGCATGAATTCAGCCGCTTTTGAAATGAGCTCCGCCGGGATATTCATTGCATAGGCCAAAGCGCGTGCTTGAAAGGGACGAAGGCCTACTGCAGGATCGACCACCTGGCGAAAAATCTTTTCAGGCGTGCGCGCGGCGACTTCTTCTATCTCCATTCCGCCCTCTTCAGAGCCCATGAGTACTACCCGACTGGTCGCTCGGTCGACTACGACGCCAACATAATACTCTTTTTTTATGTCCGTGAGTGCTTCGATGAGAAGCCGTTTGACCACCTTGCCCTCAGGTCCTGTCTGGTGCGTCACAAGTGTTTTGCCGAGAATTTCATTTGCATGCGCACGAACCTCATCCATTGAACGCGCTAGTTTTACACCGCCAGCTTTTCCTCGACCACCTGCGTGAATCTGTGCTTTCACAACAGCCTTCCCGTTGAAGGCTTCTGCGGCTTTTACGGCTTCTTCCACTGTAAAAGCTACCGTTCCTTCAGGAACAGAGACACCGTACCGTTTTAATACGGATTTCGCTTGATACTCGTGAATATTCATGCCTATTCCTCCCGTGCGCGACAAACTCGCGCCAAACTGAGTAAAAAAGTCATGTGAAAAAGACAGTCCCGACTCTCGAAGTATGACCGAAGAATGTACAAATTTCAAGGATAAGGAAAGCAGCGAACGCTTAAATTCCTATCCATGCCATGATATTGCTAAGCGCCAAGCGTATCAGCAGATTCATTTACAATCTGTGAGCGAATGAAGCGAAGATAAAACATAAGCATGCCGCCATAAACAAGGCCTGTCAGTAAAAATGCAAACCCATACGCGTGATGCGCCAAGCAGATCCCTCCGACATAAACAGAGACTACATTGCCGACGCCGCGAAACAGCGCGCGATACGATTGCATTTTCGCACGCAACGCATCGCGGACGACATCAATCGCCGTACTGTCAAGCAAAGGAAAAAAAGCCATGCTGCTTATGGACTGGATCAGCAAGAGCACAAAGAAAAAAGAGAATGCCGCTTCGAATCCAAGGCTTAAATATGAAAGTGTTACGATGGTCAACAAAACAGCAATGGTCCGCCGCAACGAAAAGCGCTCGACAAGCCAGGGAGTGCTCACGGACCCGATGAAAAGCGCGCATTGATTGATCGCAAGCAACAGTCCGATCAGCGAAACTGACAAGTGAAACTGATTTTTGATGATCAGATTCAAATACGGACCGACAAAACCATAGGCGAACCCTGAAATAAAAGAAAAAATTGAGAACGTGAGTATTTGGCGATTTGGCCGTTCGAAAAGCGCCGCAGGTTTTTCGCTAGGTGTATGTATCGCGGGAACCGGTGTAAGGAAATAACGCCCTATTGGGGCAATGAGAAAGATCAGTCCGCCAAGCAAGAGCGTAGATCCGTATTCCGTGTGAAAAAGTGGAAGATGAGCTGGCAAAAAGCCACCAAGCAAAGACCCGATTCCGATCATCAATGTAAAGTTTGCATACACAATCGAGATGCTAAAGTGGCGGTCATTGGCTGGCATGTACTGCGCGACAACGGCAAACTCTGTCGACATGATCATCGCTTGCCCGACTGCGAATACAGATTGCCCAAAGAGAATTCCCGCCCGCGCGAGAAACAAAGGCACCAGCAACGCCCCCAGCGCCATGAGCAGCGTCCCCAGCAACAGCATCTTGCTACGCCCATACCGATCTGCCAAGTGGCCAAGTGGCACAGACAGGATAAGCGCCACCATAGGCACCACATCATTGACCATTGAAAGCATTGTCGCACCATAACCAAGCGCGTTTATATGAAGGTTCAATAGTGTATTCGAAATTCCAATCGACAAGCCAAAACAGGCGTCCGTCCAGAGAAAAATTTTCATATCTCGCGGCATATGATGCAGGCGACTGACTAATCCACGCGTTAGCACTGATGATTAACCCCATTTCACGTATCATTCTAGCGGTTTATTATCATGCGGACAATACGTGGAAGAAGTGTGAAAATGCTGTTTCGTTATTGCAAGAAGCAAGCGATCTGTTATAATACAATTATAAAAGGAGGAATTGAAATGGACTTCTGTTGTGGTACTACCATGACTGCTCGATTGGCGCCCTTATACTCCGAAGGTGGTGTGCTGCTCACAGATGTCCCATTTCTTTTCTGCCACACCTGTCACGCCATGCATGTGGCTCCGCAAATCTTTACAGAAGTCACACTCTATACACATCACTGTGAGACCGATGGCATAAAGCGTGCAAGCCTCCTTGACATCCTGTCGACAGGGCAGATTGAAGAAATTCTGGCGATGTACCCAGGGCCTGATCCATCGTCAAAACCCTATGTCACAGAAGCGCAAATCGATCATCTGCTCGATGTGTGGAATGTCGCCCAAAAACTTGGTGATAGGGCATGGATCGATGAGATTCGCCAAACCCTCTGTGAAATCCACGCACTTCACATCCAACAAACAGGAGATCTTCAAAATCAGCTGTAATTCTGTGATCCTGCATGGTCAACCTCGTTTTCTTCTCATATGCTTAGAGAGAAACGGGGGTTTATTTTGTGTATACCGTCGTATACAGTGTTGCCTTGAGCGGTTTGAATGGCTTCTTGGTCGGAGTAGAAGGTGATGTTCAAAATGGGTTGCCTGCGTTTGAACTCGTGGGTCTTCCTGCATCTTCCCTACGAGAGGCCAAAGAGCGCGTGCGATCTGCACTGATCAATTCTGGATATCAATGGCCCAGAGGACGCATCGTGATCAGCCTGTCCCCTTCTGACTGGAGAAAAAATGGAACTGGCCTGGATCTGGCTATCGCGCTCACCATTTTATCCGCAACACAACAAATCGCGCCACTGTCATCCCATCACATCGCATTGGGAGAATTGGCGCTTGACGGCAGTTTGCGTGGATTCCGCGGACTGTATACAGCGGCTGAATTCGCTCTGCAGCAATCGCGCCAGGCGGTTGTCATTGCACCTTCATCCGATGAGATTCAACCATTGTATTCAGAGTGTGACAACCTGCTGCCATTTAACAATTTGGCGAACGTCACTGGTTGGCTGTGCGATGGGAATGCGCAAAGGCACACAACGACACGCACTTTGACAGTCCCTACAGCCCCTGCGCATATCCCATTCACGCAACAAGGCGTAAATGAGGCGTTTGATTTATCGGACATGATCGGGCAGCGCGTCGCAAAAAGAGCGCTTTTGATCGCCGCTGCGGGAAACCACGCTCTATTGCTGTGTGGGCCGCCCGGATCAGGCAAGAGCATGCTCGCAGAACGATTGAACACACTACTCCTCCCCCTTTCACAATTGGAAATGAGTTCTTTACGCCAAATCTACAGCGTCGCCGGATTGCCCATGCAAGACCATTCTTTGCGGCCTTTTCGCTCACCTCATCACACCGTCTCCACACAAGGGTTGCTGGGAGGTGGTGCACAACCCCGACCTGGAGAAGTGAGCCTTGCACACCATGGCGTCCTTTTTCTCGATGAGCTGCCTGAGTTTTCTCGCCAAGCTTTGGAAGGCCTGCGTCAACCTCTGGAAGTAGGCTCTATCACGATTGCGCGCTCCTCACTCTCTTGTACATTTCCAAGTCGGTTCCTGCTCATCGCGGCGATGAATCCATGCCCTTGTGGCTATGCTGGTTCCCACACGCATGCATGCAAGTGCGATGCGCAGGCCATTCGACGATATCAAGCAAAACTGTCTGGCCCTCTGCTTGATCGTTTTGATCTTAGCGTATGGATGGAAAGTGAATATAAGATCAGCTCGCCTGAAAACGAATCGCCATCCTATGGTAAGATTCTAACATCAGGGGATGCGCGAGAACGGATTTTGCAAGCACGGTTGTTAAGAGAACGCCATGAAACTGATGCAAAGAGACGATTAGATCCTTCGATCATCGCATCGCTCGCACCTGAAACGCGAGAGCTATACTCTCGTCTAGTCAATCAACTGCATCTAAACATGCGAAGTGCGAAGCGAATTCTGAGTGTGGCACAAACCATTTCTTATCTCGACAATCGCATCGAAATCAACCCTGCCGATCTCGCAGAGGCTGTACATATGCGCGCACTGCACCCAATTGAAAATTCCTTCGCAGAAATGTGATTATCTTTTCTGTTCGCGTTAGAATGCACAGGCACTTGGCATACTTAACTATGCAGCGCAAAGAGATTACCTCGTCACGCGTATGAACGATACAGACGACTAGAAAGGATGGAGAAAATGTGAAGGTGGGGCTCACCTTTGCTGGTGGAGGCGCATCAGGAGGCGCTCACATCGGCGTGTTACAAGCATTGACAGAAGGTGGTATCCACCCTGAAATTGTAAGCGGCACGAGCAGCGGCGCAATGGTGGCCGGTCTTTATGCTGCTGGCAATTCGATTGAAGAAATGCTGCGAACGCTGCCTACCCTCAATCGCAGGTACCTTGATCCTGATACAAGTCTGTTGACATTCTGGACTAAGAGAGAACGCAGGGGAGGGTTATTGCGCGGGGATCGCTTAGAACAATTTATTCATGACAAGACAAAGGGCATCGCACTTCGCGATGTTCAAAAACCTCTTGCAATTATTGCGACCGACATGCAAAACGGACGTGAGGTCGTCTTTTCCTCCCGGACTTGCCCATCCCCTCTCATTCAAGCGCTCGGCGAACGTCCAAGTGCATTATGGGATACCGAGGAGGAAATTACCCTTGCGCGCGCGATCCGCGCAAGCATCAGCATTCCGCTTGTCTTTCAACCCGTCATGTTCAAAGATCGTATTTTAGCAGATGGCGGCCTCATTGACAACTGTCCTGTAGAACCGGCACGAGCGCTTGGTGCGGATTTTGTCATCGTCTCTGACACGATTACGCCTTTTTTGCAGCTTCCTTCCCGCCTGTCTCTTCGTCCGCGCCACCTCTTTCAACAAATGGTCAATATTGGTTTGGCACGCCACGCGGCACTCTCTTCACAAACGGCAGATATTTTTCTAACACCCCCTGTAGGGCCGATCGGTGCGCTCCAATTTGACCGATTAACAGCAGTGGCAGAAGCGGGTTACGCCTATACCAAAGCGCGAATGGAAAGCATTTTGCGGATCATCGACGAAAAACAACAAAAAGAACGCCTTTAGCATCGAAGCAGATTCAATGCCCTGGCGCTCCCACATTATGAAATGCAACTGATAGAACTTTAGCCATCCGCGTAAACACTGCACTGTTTTCAAACGCTCGAAAATCCCGATCATTTTTTCTTCATTGAAGAGACCTTTCCCTTGCTTTTGTCGCTCGAACGCTTTCCTAAAAGTGGCGGAGGATTGTTGCCCGCCTTTTTCATCTGCTGACGAATCATTTGAACTTGGCGCGGGTTTAGGTTTCTTCCCATTTTTTTAGCCATGTCGATGATTTCCTGATCTCCCAGCTCAGCGTTAGCCATACTGCGTCTTAAAGCCCACGCCCCCAAGAAAAAGCCTCCGACAAGTCCCAATAAGAGGGCCACAATACCCACGATAATGGTGATAACCACGTTCCATCCACCCCTGATCCCAATTCTGTCTATGTTTTGATTCCGGTGCAAAACATTAGAGCCATCCCTCACATAGCGTTCGGAATGTGAGAGATTCCCCGTTCTCCATGTTCTGAGAATCCTACAAGTACGGCATCACACCGCATTCGCCGCGGATCCACATGGTTGTTTCTGGCGTAAATCTCTGCAAGCTGGCGAACCCTGTTTTTCTTCTCGCGCGTAATCGATTCCCCTGCAAGACGCAACGCCTCATGCACAGAAGCCGCTTTCTTTGAGCGAACCTCCACACAGACCACCTCATCGCAAAACGCAAAAATCAAATCGAGTTCACCCTGCGGGCACCGCCAGTTTTTCTCGAGTAACTTCCATCCCAACTGTTCGAGGTATTCGCGTGCGTACAATTCTGAACATGCACCTTGAAGCGCCCTTACCTCATTCACACCACTCGCCTGACGCACAGATAAAGATTCACGAACTGGGGCAAACGTCTTGCGGTGCGCAACGCATGGACCATACATCGCGAGCCGCTCAAGGTGTTGCGCTGTGCCATATCCTTTGTGCTTGGCAAAGCCATAATCAGGATATTGCCGATCCAGTTCAATCATTAAGCGATCTCTTGTCACTTTTGCAACAATTGAAGCTGCAGCAATCGATTGGCTTCGTGAATCTCCCTTGATCAACTTGCGCTGAGGCGGATCTAAGCCTGGTACGTTCATGCCATCAATCAAAAGAAGATCAGGCACATACCGCAATTGACCCATCGCGACACGAACAGCCATAAATGTAGCTTGTAAGATATTGTAATGGTCAATCGCATCGGAATCAATCACACCGACCTGCACATCAAGGGCATGTGTCATGATCGACGCATAGGCAGCTTCTCTTTCGCGCTCAGTCAGAACTTTTGAGTCATAATACAAATCATCGGAACGATCCGGAGGCAATAAAACGACCGCCGCCACAACCGGACCCGCCAGAGGACCGCGTCCAGCCTCATCAATTCCAGCCAACTGCGGATAATCCAGGCGGAGCCTTTGATCAAACTGATACGCTGCGTAGGCAGATTCCTTTTTTGAAAGTCTCACAGTTGCCTCTGCCCCTCAACGTCCGGTACCTTTTCAAGGGTCATCAGCCCTAAGAGACCGGTCTGATAATCGCGCAAGAGCATTTGCGCCGCGAGTTCAGCGTCAACCTGACCGCCGCGGCGCATCGCGCCGCGACGCATGCCGATTTGCTCTAATGCGGCAAGCGCCTGTTGTTCCTCGCTCGCCCCTGAAAACGGTTCTACACCATAACGCAATCTCAGTGCCTCTGGATAATGCGCATTGACGAAGATGAGAAAAGCCAGCGCGAGATCAACTGGCTGAAGCAGATCAGATTTAATCGCTCCAGACCACGCCAGACGGAGCGCCGCCGCCTGATCCTCAAACTTTGGCCATAAAAGCCCTGGCGTATCAAGCAGTTCTATGGATCCGGCAAGTTTGATCCACTGCTGGGATTGCGTTACACCAGGTCGATCCCCTGTCTTTGCAACACTGCGGGCAGCCATGGCGTTGATTAGCGAGGATTTTCCCACGTTCGGGATTCCCACCACCATCGCCCGAACGGCACGCTTACGAATTCCCCGTTTCGCCAAGCGCTCAAACTTGTCTGCCATGGCCTGTTCACACGCGAGTTTTAATGATTTTAAGCCTACGTTTTTTCGAATGTTCACGGGAATCACTGCATCCATGCCGATCGATTGATAGTATGTGCAAAAGCGGCGTGTTTCGACGGGGTCTGCCAGATCAGCCTTTGTCAAAGCGAGAACACGCGTCTTTTGCTGGAGCAACTCTGAGAGAAGGGGGTTGCTGCTTGATTCCGGCAATCGTGCATCGCGCAACTCAATCACAACATCGACAAGAGACAAATTCGCCTGAATTTCTCGCTTTGCTTTGGCCATGTGGCCGGGAAACCACTGAATGCTCACATTCCATTCTCTTTCCCATTCAGAATAAAAGAAAAGAGACTTGGATAACCCAAGCCTCCTTCCCCACGCAAGCTAGATACGCTCTTTAATACGCGCTTTCTTACCTCGCAAATTACGGAGATAGTAGAGTTTTGCACGGCGAACTTTACCGCGGCGCATCACTTCAAGCTTGTCAATCTTTGGCGTGTGCAACGGGAACGTACGCTCAACACCGACACCATAAGATACCTTGCGCACCGTGAATGTCTCACTCACAGATGTGCCGCGCCGACGTATCACGACGCCTTCAAACACCTGAATTCGCTCACGCGTGCCCTCGCGAACTTTAACGTGCACGCGCACCGTATCCCCAGGGCGAAACTTTGGAAAGTCACTGCGCAATTGCTCAGCAACGATCTCTCGCAACAACTGGTTCATAAACCAACCTCCCCCCGACAGGTGTTCTTGCCTCCGATTTATCATCAATCAAAGCAGCGGACCACCCTGATACCGACTGGTAGTATACCACACATGAGATATAAAAGAAAGGCAATCCAAAAAACAGTTTCCGACGACAATCGATCCTCTTAGGGTTGCTCAATCTGTGTCATCAAGTCACTCGGTGCGGACATCGGCACAATTTTGTTGTAGTTGAAAAAAAGCTCTGTGCTGTTGAGCGACGCCGTACCCAGTCCCGGTACGCCAACCGTCGATTGAACCTGAATCTGTCGAAGCTTTCCATCCTTCACATCAACGTAGACCGTATAAAGCGCCTGATGCGCAATCAGTTTTCCATTTGCGCCAAGTTTGGTCAAAGAAGCATTTAAGTCATTCGCCCGAAACTGATACACATAACACGGCCACGAAACAAGCGTCACCTGTGGCAATGTGTAGACGACACGAGGCGGATGCGCGTGCAACAGCGCCAGCATGGATGTCCACGGCGTCAAATCGGCAATCGGTTGAATGGGCGACCATTTTCCACCCGTCTTTGCATACGCAAAATTATTCATCTGGTAAATTTGATAGTCTACGCCACCGATCGTCTCATCCATGCTCACAAACCCTGGCAAAGAAACATACCCATAGTAACTGATCCGCCGCAGATAATGACCCGCAGCGACCGTCATTCCTGCCTTCACTTGATAAGAGTGATCATTCGAAACACCGAGCATGGCTGTCTCTACTTTAGACAAACCATTTGGATCAACCGTTCTTGAAACAATTTGACTGGTCATCGCCGTCGGTGTTGACGTAAGCCCACAGCCACTGAGAATTCCCATCGCCGCTAGACTGACAAGCCCAATCGAAATAGAACGCTTCACGCCTTCACCCCCCGCATGCGTCGCGCCAAACCAGCGAGAACGACGAAGCCATAAACCACGAGCACGACCGGATACCACGGAATCTTAGACTGGGACAGCAAAATGATCTCCTGATGCGCATAAACAGAGGTCAGAATCTGCGGCGGTCCATTCAAGACATGCACGACATGCAAATCGACCAGATTCCCGTGGTAGGCCCGAAACACTGTGTTTAGCGTTCCATTTTGGTACACGTATCCGCCCAGATAGCGAATCGGGTTTTGGCTGATCAAACTGGGTGAATTCGCAATAATAAGGTCACCGCCCGCGCGCGTCAAGACCGCTTCAAAACGAAATGTACTGCGCCCGCTAACCCACAAGGTTTTCCATGTGTCACTCGGCGTCAATTGAATGATCTGCGCCGGCACTGTATTGATCAGCATCGCGTCAGAGCCGTTTCCTGTGACATCTGCAAACACAAGGTCTGTCGTCAGCGGAAACAGATATGATCCTTTGAGTGTAGCGATCACCCGCGGGTTTGCTCCCAGCGAAATGACTTGAATGACATTGTCGCCCTCAACGACTGCCTGAGGCACTGGAGAGATGCTGCTTGGCAAAAGCGGTTTGATGCCAAGGATCGTTACGCCAGACGTTTTGACGTGTATACGGCGTCCCTGAAAAGATCCGCTGAGATAGCCATTCTGTAGCGACAAACCTTGCACCACATTTTGTGTGTTTCCGCCAATCGCCCGCCACTCTTCTTGCGTTGTGGCTGCCGTCTGAAGCGCCATCTGCCCCACAGCCGTCGACAGCGTTCCGGGATTCAAAAGCATCGATGTGTAGTATCCCGGATCTTTCGCCAGCGTGACATACATTCGAACATTGCCTTCCACAGAAAGAAAATGCGGTTGCGAGAAAGGAAAGTCGATCATTGCCAATGAATCGACATTGGCCCTAGCCAACTGCTGCTGTGTCGCAAGACTTGTGTGAAAAAATACTTTCCCTGGCTTGATCGAGATCAAATCATAGGAATGCTGCAGTTGAATAATCGCATCCTTTGTAAGTGTTGGATTGCTGCTCGTCGCCATCGCATCAATCAGCGTCTGCGCCTCATGTGGGATCGGTCGATGCCCCCGAATTGTAACCATCGTCTGCAACCCTTGCGAATTTGGAATCACTGTCACCGGGATGCTGGGAACCTGAGCATCCTGACTCGACAGATGACCAACATAGCTCACATTAAACGCTGTAAGGAGATTGACGTCACTAAGCGGGATCCACAGTTCAAACAGGAAAAGAGAGACGAGCGTCAACAATTGCCAGCCTATCCGCACGGGGACGAGCCATCGCCCCAAACCGATCGCCAGGATCACAAAAACAATCGTATCAATGACGCGCCACATTCCGGACGCGATGGCAAAATTACCGATGCCAAGGCTTAAAATCACCGCGTACAGCGTATAGCGCACCACCACACGGCGATCCCTTTTGGGGAATGCGTACATAAAGAGCAGGGATAATCCGACAACCATCACGACACCATAGTACGAATACTGAAGGGTCCAACCTGTAAACACCAACTGATAAAAGAGGGTGGCCCAAATACTATAAAGTACAAGCCCAACTCCTATGACGATGCGCCGGATCTTATGACTCTTCATCTGAAAGACCCCCTTTTGCCGCATAAATCAAGAGTAGGGAGCCCGTCAACCAAAACAGCGCGTTCATGTCGGGAACCTCAAACACATTTTCAAAAAGATTGTTGATCGCAACAATCACAATCCCCACGTAGGCACCGATGAAGACAATGCGCTTTCTCCGATTGACGGTGCGCTTCACTACGCGAAACACATCGCGAAGATAAACAAAAATCAGCGCCACAAATGTGAAAAGCCCTAGCAGGCCAATCTCCGCGAGCGTTTTTGCATAATAGTTATCCACATAGATCACGCCAAAGTAGCGCGAAGCAATCGCTCCGCCGTAGCGACCTAAGCCGGCACCAAAAAGCGGGTTGGCGCGCATTTGGTCAAATGCCCTTTCTGCTTCTGAAATACGCCCGTTGGCAAATGTTTTTGACCAATAGACAGGCGTAAAGAACTCACCCAACCTGGCATGAATCGGCGGGACAAACAGTGCCGCGAGAACGGCAATAACAAATGTGATGACCGCCATTCGGCGATCGAGCAGCCACGTGAATACCATGGCACCGATGAAAAAGGATAGCCAGGCTGCGCGCGTATCGGTAAAAACAAGCGTAGCCGCAGACAATAGGGCGCCAAACCCGTAAAAAAGTCTTTGCGCCCGCTCTTTTTCATACAACGCAATCGCGGCTGAGATCGGCGTGACAAACGCCGCGTAGTCACCGAATATGTTGGGGCTACCAAAAAGCGAGTACACACGCGTTCTCACATGTTGCGTAATATCCACCCACTGTGGAGGGATCGGCGCTTTGATGATGTATTGATAGACGCCGTGTAGCGACATGAGAAATCCTGTGAAAGCGATCGTTCGCAAAAGCGGAATCACATCTTCTTTTTCTACCACGAACGGCAGCAAAAGAGCATACAGCATGTACCAAAAATCAACGCGATAACCGGCGAGTGCCACAACAATATAATCGACATCCATTAAGATGTAAACGAGCCCGAGCACGACCATGAACACGAGATAGCGATGCGTGGGGTAAAGCGACGGCTTGCCTTCAACCATGTATTTTCGCAGTGCGTAAAATGCGAGAAACAAAAACACAATCTTG
Organism: Ferroacidibacillus organovorans; assembly: GCF_001516615.1. Lineage (GTDB taxonomy): Bacteria > Bacillota > Bacilli > Alicyclobacillales > SLC66 > Ferroacidibacillus > Ferroacidibacillus ferrooxidans_B. The sequence continues at coordinate 59,899 of NZ_LPVJ01000060.1, forward strand.
TCCCAGCTACCCCCGATAATCCCCCAAGGGTAAATATGCAAAAAATAATCGACAAGCGGGAAGGTTGCAAGCATGTAAATCATCCAGCGCCGAGGTTCCCGCAGTGCGCTCAAATCCATCTTCTCACCCCACACAAAATCTGCAAAACAAACCGCTTTTCATCAATGAATCGTCACGACATACTGGGAGTTGACATACCCTTTTTTCCCCTGCCCATCGACAATCTCCGAGAAGCCACCGGCACTTGGGGCCAATAAAACAAGATATTGACCATTCGTCACTGTATCAATCACAGGCGAAGACAGTGAGTTTGATTGATGTACATTGAGAACGCCGCCTTCGCTCAATCCGTTGACTTCAACGACGTTTTGCAGGCTGACTTGATTCCAATCGACAAACCCAGTCTGTCCGCTTGGCAAGGCAACCTTGTCCCATCCAGGTGAATCGCCGTAGACATTGAAGTAAGAACCTTTAGGGATGACCCCCAGCAGCGGCTGCATCGTACCTGTGTCATTTGGCGCCTGATACACGTTCATCATGACGCTTGTATAGCCGCGCGCACCCATCGGATACGGGAAAAATGGACGCGTGCTCTGCACCGGCATCAGCGGTTGCGAACCTGTCGATTGCGAGTATGGTGCAATCATAGACATGACGCGCGCAATACTGTTTGCCCAATACGGGTCTGTCGCGTAGTCGACATTCATCCCGTTTAAATTAGGGCCATTATAAAACGAGCCTGCTGGATTCAAATACAAATTGCGAACAAACCACGCCTGAAAATTAATGTCATACTCTACAGAGCGGAATGTCGCCGCAGCGTTTGGATTGGAAGTGTATGCTTCATAGCCAAACAAGTTGTTTCGCGCACGAGCAAAATAAGACGTACCCCACGCAGACTCAATAATAGCATGTGCTACAAGATATTGCGCGTTTACACCATACGCTTGTTCCGCTTCAATGAAATAGGCGCCAGAGTTTTGCAAAACGCTGTTTGACGCTGCGTGAGCCGCAAAAAAAGCGTTGATCTCTTGTGCCGTAAGCGTTGAAGAGGTTTCTAAATTCATGGTTTGATAAGGGTTTTCCCACTGGCCTACATAGGTCACTCCACTGGGGGTCTCGGCATACCAGTGGTCATAATCATTGGAGACATAGGTGACACCCGACTGCATGAACGAAGGCGCCGGAGCAAGCGTCGTGACTTCGGGTCCCCAATGATCGACAACCATGCCGTTTACGTTCGTAAACGTATCGCCATAGGGTGATGACACGCTTGTCGGATAGTTTGAATAGTCGACTTGGTGTGTCGCCGTTTCAATAACTTGCACGTGATCAAGTGTCTTGGCATAGGTGATCGCCGCCTGTTCAGACTGAAAGGAGCGAACCAACTGGAGATAGCGATATACCCCAAACGCGCCGGCGTTCGACCATACGATCTGATTCGTAGATAGCTGAATCACCACTGAGTTCGGCAATGCTTTCGCGGCGGCGATGGCGGCAGACTCCGTAGTGAACGAGCTAACCGTGTTAGAGCCCACTTCAACCACATAGGCCGGGACATTGGAAAACACCAAGGCACCTGTCGCGATGGATGAAACACTCACATCTTTTAATCCTTTTACATACGCGAGCGCTTCCTGCTCCGTCGAAAACTGTTTGACAAGCACACCGTTTTGATAGACGTTATAGCGCAGAATATTATCCCACACATCTTTATTCGTCGAAACGGACTTGATCTCACTGTTTGGCGTCGCAGAAGTCGACTGGATCGCGTGCTGCAGTGTTTGAAACGAGTCCACAAACTGGTTGTTGACGTAGACATCGTATTGCGCGGTGAACAGCGCCTGGTGCGTAATCGTTGAGTAAACAGAACCTTGAGGTGCCTGGCGCGCGGCTGCGAGCGCATCCTGAAGTGATTGATATGGCGTGAGGCCTGTCCCCAAGGAAACCTCATAATTATCCATCTTACTGTAAACGATGGCACCTGTTTCTCGATTGATAATGTAGACTTCCTGCAGTGAGGTCGTCGCGGCAATCGCCTGATCCAGGGTTTTATACGTCGAAGATGACGGCAGTGAATTTGCCGAAGCGAATGTGGCAGACGATTGGATGCGGTATGGATTCACAACGTTCGACTGGACAATCCTGCCTGTCGACATGTCAATGACCGTGCTATCGCGCAACTGACTCTCCCTTTTTACAGCCGCCGACAGTGCATTCGTCATAAGAACTGTGCGCAGGCCTTGACCCGTATCGACTACGACGCGATACCGGTCAGGAAGGGATATCGTGCGTACAGCGCGTGCTTCCGTGTGCGCATATTCAGATGCAGAAGAATACGTTGTGCCCATCGACATAGCGTGCGCATTGATCGATGTGCCCAGCGTGACCATTACGGCCCAAGGTAATAGAACGTTCAAACGATATCGAGACAAATGAGGCTCCCCTCCAACGTTATTATGGAGAGGAGCCACAAACTCTGTCAACGAAAATCGACATCATTTGAAAGAAAAAGAGAGATTTCCATCATATTTTTGGGAAAACTGTGGATCACGACATGCGTTCGACAATCATTGCAATCCCCTGTCCACCGCCGATGCATAGAGATACAGCCGCATAGCGCCCCTGACTCTCGTGAAGCTGAAGGATGGCTGAGAGAAGCAGACGCGCGCCGCTCGCTCCGACGGGATGCCCAAGTGCGATCGCGCCACCTAACGGGTTCAATTGATCATCATGAATCCGAAGTTCCTTTTGCACTGCCAGTGTCTGAGACGCAAATGCCTCGTTCACCTCAATGACATCCATTTCGCGCAATCCTAGATTTGCCCGTGATAGCGCCTGCATCAGCGCAGGGACGGGGCCAATTCCCATACGTGACGGATCAACACCCGCGATGCCAAAACTCACGATACGGGCAAGCGGCGGGTTCTTTTGTCGTGCAACTCCCTCTTCCCCAGCGAGCACAAGCATGGCTGCGCCGTCATTAATGCCGCTGGAATTCCCGGCAGTCACTGATCCGTTTGCGCGAAAGGCAGGTTTTAGCGTGCTCAGTTTCTCTAGAGACGTATCCTCGCGAATGTGCTCATCTTGCGCGACAACCGTGGTACCTTTTCTCCCTTTGATGCTTACCGGAACGATTTCTTTTGCAAACATGTGACGAGCGGCCGTTGCGCGTGAATGCGAGCGGAGCGCGAATGCATCCTGCTCTTCTCTCGCAATACCGTAGTCAGCCGCGAGGTTCTCTGCAGTTTCTCCCATCCCGCACCCTGCGTACTCATCCTTGAGCGTGGCCCACAACATATCGGTCAAATCCGGCTTCCCTATTCCTGCGCCAAAACGTGCGTTATGCATCGCATAAGGAATTTGACTCATGTTCTCGGTTCCTCCGGCGAGCGCTACATCACCGTGACCAAGCATCAACGACTCGGCAGCGCTCACGACAGCCTGCAGACCTGATCCGCAAAGCCGATTGAGCGTGAGTGCCGTCGAAGTTTGGGGAATTCCAGAGCGCAGCGCGACATGCCGCGAGAGGTATGCTGCGTTGGCGGATGATTGAACGACATTCCCAAGAACGACTTGGTCGATGCGAGACGGTTCAATGCCGCTTCGCTTCATTGCCTCAACGGAGGCAGCAATCGCGAGTTCTTCTGCAGAGACATCCTTGAATGCGCCACCAAAGGTGCCAAAAGGCGTTCTCGCCCCACCCAGCACATAGACGTTCTTCAAATTGAAACCTCCCCGTAGACCGCAAAAATTTCTCCGACTGTACGTTGCGCGACATTTTTCACAGCCGCATTGGCAAATGGCGTCAACGCGGCGCAATCCGACACACGTATTCCTTGAAGCTCAAGAGCCCGCAACACCGTGGGATAGATCGCCCGTTTTGCACCATCTGCAATCTTGACTGCGATGCCTATCCCTTCGTTCATGATGCCTAGACCATGCACTCCTTCTGCGCCTTCTTTGCCGACAATCCGCTCCGGAAATGTGTTCATAAGCACCGTGTCAAAACGGTTAGTCCCACCGACCATCTCTGCGTGGCGATTCATCGCGTGAGCAATTTTTGTGAGCGCATCGCGATAAATCTGCGGGGCATATTCTGGGTTTGCCAAACGCGCAAACAAGAGCGCTAGGGTTTGCAGCGGCACACCAAAAACTGGAGCCCCACATCCATCCGTCTCAACTTCGATCTGCTGGGGATTCACCTCACCAATTTCTGCAACCGCATTCAAAATAAAACGTTGTAAAGGATGATCCTTATCCAAATAATCATCTGTAGACTCACCGCGCGCCTTGGCTGCCGCGATCATGCCTGCGTGTTTCCCAGAGCAGTTGTTGTGAAGTTGGCGCACGTCAACCCCAGATTTCAACAATTCGCGCGACGCGAGTTCGTTGTAGGGAAGATGCGCTCCGCACTGCAGATCTTCTTCTCGCGCCCCTGATTTTTGCAACATCGACCACGCCAAGGCGACATGCTGTTTCTCACCACTGTGGGATGCGCATGCAAGCGCCAACTCTTGCTCCGTAAATCCATACTTTTCAATAGCGCCAGACATGACAAGTCCGAGAGCCTGAAACGGCTTCAGCGAAGATCGCGCAAAAACATTCGCGCGCGCATCCCCCCATGCGCGCAACAGTCGACCATCTGCCGAAACAACCGCCACGTGCCCCATATGAATCGACTCTGTGGACTTCCCTCTTGTTACATGAACCAACTCGATACCGTGACTCAACCGTAGATCCTCCTCGCGAATGTAACGCGCCATCTATCTTCTACTCTATCACCTTCTGAGCAGAAGGTGAACGCTCGAATCGTGAAGATGGCGCAAATCATCCCGTGGTATACCGAGAACGATTTGCGCCATCTTCACTGGCTCATCACAGCGCGCAGAATGGCACTCTGTGCGGATCGAATTTAGGGTCTTGCGCCAAGTACAAACGTGATAGACGCACTTGCTTGCATCGCACTGTGAGGCTGCGGTTGCTGCGAAAGTACGACACTCGTTGCAGCCTGTGCCTGCCCTTTTAGCGTGTAGGAATAGTGGATATGACGCGCCGTGAGGATGGAAATAGCTTGCGAATAACTCAATCCAAGTAGCGACGGGGTGAGGATCTGCCCCTGAGCCATTCCTATATAAAGCGTGACGGGCGTCGATTTCAAAAGAGCGCCGCCTGCCTGCGGCGATGAGTTCACGACTAGCTGAGACGGTCCCGATTGAGTGAGGACGCGAATGCGCGACGCAGAAACGCCAAGCGCCTCTAAACGGGCCATCGCCTGGTGCAACGTTTCGTTTTGAAGAGCAGGCATACGAGGTGTCTTTTGCGAACGAGTGGTTGTCACGTGAGTCGTAGATCCCGTGCTCACTTGATTGACTGTCGTTTGTTGACCGAGATTTTGCGCAATCCAAAGTCCCGTGCTTAAAACAAGAACAGCCAATACAAAAACGATAAATCCAACGCGCAGTAACTTTCGCTTTGCAGCAAATGGCAGCGGCTGCTCAGTTGCCGGCTCAGCCTCGTGGTCCGCAGACACTGTGCCTTGACGTTCACGCTGTTCACGCGCCTTTTTTTCCGCCTCAGCCTCCATCATGCGCTGAACAATGATCGGCACTTCAATCGTATCCTGCAACTGCTCGGCGGCAACTCGTGAAGGAGGATCTACCGGCTGGCTCACAGCGCAACGCATCGTCTGGCGAGGATCAATTTGAAACAAATCAAAGAGGGAGGATCGCAGATCGCTTAACGTCTCATCTTCTTCATGAATCTCCGAAGACCCAAACTTTGCAATCCCATCTGCCGTCAACCCACAGGCTCCTCCATGCAACCGCAACAGATGCAACAGATACACGCGAACGGAGTAAACGCGCTCATTGAGCGTCGGAAGGTGTATCGGCAAAAGCGCCAGAAGTTGCGGCCCGACATGCTGGTCCCATAGCACTTGGGCATTGCGAATGGCCACGGGCAAGCCTGCACGCCAAAGCGACTCCGCCCCCTCAATGACACTTAAACAACGCGCCAAAAGCCGCTCTTTTGGAGTAAAGGATTCTGCTTTTGCAAATGTCGACGGCATAAGAAAGATGCATGCGAGTTCATCTTCTGAGAAAACGCAGTCCAACACATCCGCTACATACTCGTGAGAAAAGGATGATCGGGTTGCAAGCCACTGTTCGACAATCGAACGTTCATCGCGATGAACCGTGCGAACAGCCAGAAATACGCTCCGGTTCAGGCGCACATCTTGCGCGACACCCATGCGCCAACCATCTTCGCCCATTTCAAGGGACGACGCATTGTAGCGCTCGGTCCAGTGCATGTGTGTCTCAACTCCTACCTTGCAGGTTGACTCGCTTCAAGAACTTCACGCTTCGCGAGACGACGCTCAATGCGGTGTGCGCGACGTTCTGGAGCTGTTTCATAGTGTCGTTTTTCTTCATCAGTTTCTGGATAAACAGGAGGCACCGGCGCCGGCTTTCCGTCAGGACCAAGGCCAACAAAGGTGAGATACGACGCACCGGTGAGACGGCGTTCCCCTGTCAGTAGATTTTCCGATTCGATTTTGCAGAAGATTTCCATAGACGTCTTGTATGTACATGTGACAAACGCCTCTAGTATGATGGCTTCTCCCACTCGAATCGGCGCAAGAAAATCGAGGCTGTCACTTGACGCCGTGACAACAGGCATTCGCGCGTGGCGCATGGCAGTGATGCTCGCAAGTTTATCGACATACGCCATCACGCGGCCGCCAAAAATGGTTCCGTGATTGTTTGTGTCGGGAGGCAACACGAGATCAGACATCGTTGTGCGTGAAGCAGAGACTGGTTTGGCATCCATATGCATCTTATCCAAGGAATGGATGGACCAAAGAAATGGTCGTCCATTGAGGTGAAGTAAAGGTTAAATAACCGACGATAATGGCGAGAACGCCCATAACGACCCACATCGTGCGTTTCATGATCGATGTCTCCTTTATGATTCAATCTGGGAACGCGTCATCTCTACACCGACCGTTCCAAAAACCCCCTGAATCGGCGCCCCCGGTTTTTCTAGCCGCACGGTCACCGTTAGAATTCGTGAAAACGACTCTAATATCGCCTGTGCGATGCGCTGTGCGACGGTTTCGACAAGTTTTACAGGAGGGCCTTCGACAATTTGTTTTACAACCTCGTACACCTTGCCATAATCAACCGTCAAAGCGACATCGTCAAACGCGGCCGCCTTTTGAAAATCTCCATATAAATGCAACGTTACTACGAAGCGTTGACCAAGTTTCGTCTCTTCTTCATACACGCCGTGACGGCCGAAAAACGCAAGTTCCTCCATTATGATGCAATCCATCAAGAATGCACTCCTTTATACGCATCATGATGAAAAGCGTAATTTGCCGCATGCGTTCCTGCAACATGTCCCGTCGTAAAAGCTACGGTAATATTATAACCTCCTGTATGTGCATGCACATCGAGAATTTCACCCGCAAAAAAAAGTCCGCTTATTTGTTTAGATTGGAGTGATCGCGGATCGACTTCGGAAAGGCGTATCCCACCACCTGTCACCGTCGATTTTGCCAATCCAAGTGTATCATGGACCATCACTTCAAATCGCTTCAAGTGATCGACAATTTCTTCTCCGCTTTTTGACAAAAGTTCACGCAGTGCGAGCGAAGGCTGCAATCCACAACGTTCAATGACAACATCAGCTAAACGTTCAGGCAAAATCTCTCTCATTAAATTGCGCACCGACTTCTTGGGATGCGCACTTCGCTGATCTTCAAAAAATCGCAGAAAAGTCTCTTTTGTAGTTTCTGGCAAGACATCAATGAGCAGCCTCAACGGTTGTTTTCCATTTTTCATTTGCCGCGTGACAACGCTGTGGCTCAACCGTAGGGCAAGAGGACCCGATAATCCAAAATGCGTAAAAAGCAAATCTCCTTCTTCTATTATTACGCGCTTTCCGCGCTCGTCCAAAAGCAATGCCCGCACACTTTTTAATGAAATGCCCTGCAGCCTTTTTTCTTGGATGAGCACATCATGCGAGACGAGCGCCACGGATGTTGGGTAAGGAGTGACGACAGAGTGCCCGTGTTCTTCAGCCATCTTATACCCATCGCCCGTAGAACCCGTGAGCGGAGCGCTGCAACCGCCTGTAGCGAGAACAACGGCGTGCGCTTTTAGGCATTCATTTGTGTTTGCAATCACGCCTGCCACTCTGCCCTCCTCACGCAAAATACCGCGAACGGGAGACGAATAGCGGATCGCTACTTCCTGACACTCTAATTCGCGCAATATCGCGTCCAACACCGTTTGTGCCCGATCTGTGACAGGGAACAGGCGCCCTCGATCTTCTTCTTTTAGTTTGACGCCTCGTGTTTCAAAAAATCGAATAATCTCATCGCTTGACCACTGTGAGAATACACTGTGTAAAAAACGACCATTCCCCGGAATGTTCTGCAGAATATGCTCTGTCCCTTTTGCATTTGTCACATTGCAGCGTCCGCCACCTGAGATCAACAATTTGCGCCCAAGACGATCTCCTTTTTCCAGGATCGTCACACGCGCGCCCGATTGGGCAGCCGCAATGGCTGCCATGAGCCCCGACGGCCCGCCCCCGATCACGATGACATCCGTATGAGTCACTCCACAATTCTCCTGTATCTCAATCTTTTCTTAAGCCTATCCGAAGAATTGGTCTCATGCAAGCGATCGATACATCCTATTGAAATTGTGATCTTGATTTCATACGCATTTTGCAGCACATTAGACATTGCGATAAGATCATTAATAAATGAAAAAGGGGCACATCTCGTGAAACTGAGATCGAAACGGCTCAACTTATTCTCGTCGGCTGTGTTCTATGAATTGTCCAGTCTCACAGAAAAAAGAAGACAAGCAGGGTTGCCTGTTTTTCCATTAGGGATCGGTTCTCCTGATCTTCCACCTCCTTTGCACAGCATCGAGGTTTTACGACAGGCCCTGCTTGAGCCCTCGTCATTCTCCTATCAACGAACAGAAGGGTTGGCAGATTTTCGAGCAAGTATCTCCCGTTTCATGGCAGAAAACTACAGCGTACAAGTCGATCCTGATGAAGAAGTGCTTCCTCTCATCGGCGCGCAAGACGGACTCTCACACATCATGCTTGCATTGGTCGATCCTGGCGATATCGTGTTGATTCCTGATCCTGGCTATCCAATTTATGAGGTTGCCGTTCATCTCGCAGGCGCAACCCCCTATTTTTATCCACTTCAGGGAGAACATGATTTTTTACCTGATTGGACGAAAATACCACAAACGATCGCTGAGCGCGCCAAGCTCATGGTTTTAAACTTTCCGGGAAATCCAACGGCTGTTGTCGGATCGAAGCGCGTTTTTGAAGAAGCCATTTATTTCGCAAGGCAAAACGAAATCGCTATTTTACATGACGCAGCGTATATCGAGATGCAGTTTGACGGGCACCAAACACCATCGTTCCTATCTATCCCAGGCGCAAAAGAAATTGCGATTGAACTCCATTCGCTTTCGAAAACCTACAACTTTGCAGGCGCTCGTGTCGCCTTTGCCGTTGGGCAAAAAGAGATGCTTGAGGCGCTGCGGATCGTAAAATCCCAAGTTGATTACGGAATTTTCCGTCCTGTGCAAAAGGCGGCGACGGCGCTTCTCACTGAGGATTACGGACATCGCCAAACCTTACGATTGATGTATCAAGAGAGGCGCGATCACTTTCTCGCACCTCTGCACGCTGCTGGCTGGGACATCCGCAAACCCGAAGGTACCATGTTCGTCTTTGCACATACGTTCGGACAAGATTCGCGCGCGTTTGCTCGTCGGTTGCTTGAGGAAACGGGTGTCGTTTGCGTTCCCGGGATTGGTTTTGGACCCTCAGGAGAAGGTTATGTGCGCTTTGCCTTAGTGACCTCGAAAGAAGCGCTAAGAGAAGTTGCTGAAGAAATCGTTAAACGACTCGATCGGTTACGCTAAGGGAAGACCTGCCGCTTTTTCAAGGTATATCCGCAAACGATTGATCCAATCCGCAGCTTGGGCACGTGTGATCGTCTCATTCGGCTTAAACAGCCCATCTTGATATGCTGTGACGATCCCCAGTTTGAGCAAATCCATGACAGCCGGATAGAACCAATCTGAGGGAGTCACGTCTGACGGTGTGACGGGCAGTGAGCGAGTCACCGTAGACGGCGATGGAGAAACGCTTGGCGTTGGTGCCGACCCTGCAGTTGAAGTCGGCGTTGTCACGGTTCCAGACGTTGTCACGGTTCCAGACGTTGTCGCAGGTGTCGCGGCGGAGGCAGCCAACGGGTACGATGGAGCAGGATAAACCGTCACATTTTTAATTGCTTGAAGTTGCACACTGCTCGCAGACTGGACATCATAGTAACTGATTCCAGGGCATAACGCCTGATGCGCTAATACCGCAAATTGCTCGATCTCAGAGGCAGTCGCCGCCGCAAAAGACTGTCCAATTGGGGCGATCGGGTGTCCAAGCGGTTTTAATTCAGCAAGAGATTGATCTACCGCGCTGGATACCGATTGTCCAAACTCAGCCCAATAGATCTGCGGAAGACAGACATCACAAAATGCACTGAATGCCTGGTATGGAAATTGAGGATGGAGACTGGGGAAGGCAAAAGGTGCATATCCGATGACAAGATGAGGATTTGCCGCCCGCAATGCATCTCCAAAAATGGTTGCTTCTGCAGACTTCCCCTCATACGCAGTCTCCGCATCAATCACATACCAATCTGCCCCAGCATCAATCCCTTGTTGTGCGGCCTGCGCCTCAGCAGTGGGTTGATTACCGTAGACAAAGCCCCAAGCGCCTACGATGAAGCCTGCCTGCTGAAGGGGTTTGACAATCTTTGCAAACTGTGAGAGTACTGTTGTTCCATCGTGACTTTTCACAAGAAATCCATCAACACCCAACCGCTGTCCCAAAGAAATGATGGATTGTATATCCCCACCAAGCGTACTAGCCACTTCCCATATCCATAAATGTTTCCCACGAAAAACCGACATTGTAGACCCCTTTCACGATGGCTACTCTGACTTGTGTAACCATCTATCGGTCATCACGCTTGTCCGTATGACCCTCCATTTTTGATATACTATGTACATAAACTAAAAATGGTGACAGGGATTCCACTTTTCAAATTAAAAAAGCCACTCAGGTTTGAGGGCTTTTTTTAAATAATCTTATGTTCTGGAGGCGCCACCCGGATTCGAACCGGGGAGTGAAGGTTTTGCAGACCTTGGCCTTACCACTTGGCTATGGCGCCACAGATGGTGGCTCGGGACGGAATCGAACCGCCGACACGAGGATTTTCAGTCCTCTGCTCTACCAACTGAGCTACCGAGCCCTATGTAATAGTATAGAACAATTTATCGTTTCATGCATCATACCATGTTGGTTGCGGGGGCAGGACTCGAACCTGCGACCTTCGGGTTATGAGCCCGACGAGCTGCCAACTGCTCCACCCCGCGATAAATTATGGAGCTCCCAACCAGATTCGAACTGGTGACCTCATCCTTACCATGGATGCGCTCTACCTACTGAGCTATGGGAGCAAACTTCTGGCTGGGGAGGTAGGGATCGAACCTACGAGTGACGGAGTCAAAGTCCGTTGCCTTACCACTTGGCGACTCCCCAAAATTGATGGTGGAGGGGGTAGGATTCGAACCTACGAAGCTTTCGCAACGGATTTACAGTCCGCCCCAGTTGGCCACTTTGGTACCCCTCCATGGAGTTCCCTCACAACTAGTCGCGAATGTCTTGGTTGGATAAGCCCTCGACCGATTCGTATCCGTCTGCTCCACACGTCACC